>QMLZ01000257.1 GCA_003646995.1 Deltaproteobacteria bacterium
ATTCCTCAGGGAGATGAGCCAGCCTAGGCATCGACCATTTTCTGCCAAAGGTGTGCAGTCTGCCTCGTAATAGACCATAGCGCCCCCTCTATCCAGGGCAAATTCCTTTCTTCTGGCTGTGATACAGTCATCAGAAGACGCGGCAGACACGGGGCAGAAGGCCTCGTCGCATCGACTGGAGCGCCCGAAAATCACTTCATAGCAGTGTTTGCCTATGGTTTCTTCGTGGGTAGTCCGAAATTCTTTGACGAACGTATTGTTGGCATCCTGGATAATTTTATCTTCGCTTATTACCAGTATGGACTCGGCCAAGTTGTTCAGAATCTTGGAAGTATAATCCCTCTCTTCCTTTATTTTCTTTTCAGCTTCCTTTTCTGTTTTGAGCTTTTCATCTTCGAGTTGAATAAGGTCCCAAAAGAGCCTGGCCACCGTGTGATCCATGAACTGGACGTGGGGAGGCTTTTCCTTTTCAATCGCTTCGCTGACATGGGGATTCCCCGTCAGTTCAATAATCAAGTCCAGGCCCTCGAGGGAGAACAGATCGTGGTAGTCGGTCGTTGTGAAAAGGTTTAGCTTTTTGGCAAGTAAGATGGCAGGTGCGTTGGGGTCAATGTCGGCTAGACCTATTAGGTTCATACGCAATTGCCTCAGCCGGTCCTTGTAAATCATGTCCATTATGGCGAGACAACCGGGACCGCCTCCTACAATAGCTACATTAAAGGTCTTTTTTTCTGTCATTCCAATAGGTCTTTTACTATTTTTATTAGCTTGTCCGGATCAACGGGCTTTTCAACATACCCGTCAGGTTTTAAAATCTGGGTGTCAGTGTTGCTCTGAGTAGCCCTTTGAAAAAAGGCCTCTAGGTCTATACCTGTTTCTCCAGAAACACCGGTTACCATGACTATGGGGATATTTTTCAGCTTCTCATCCTGCCTGAGTTCTGAAAGAAGGGAAATGCCACTTTTTTGCGGCATCATGAGGTCCATCAGTATCAAATCCGGGCGCTCGGCCTTAGTGATTTCCAAGCCCTCTTGGCCATCGGCGGCCTCAAGTGTTTGATATCCGTGGTCCTGCAGCAATGTTGAGAGAAAAACCACAACGTCGGGGTCGTCGTCAATAATAAGTATTCTCTTTCCCACTTCCTAATCTCCTTGTTTGGGCAGTTCCAGGGTGCTGATCATTGTTTATGGTATGTAAACAATTTAATATGCTAGTCCACACAAGGCCCCGGTGTCAACCTATGGGGATTACTGCTGGTAAGGATTTCGTGCCTACCGCTGGAATACGATGGGGTCGAGAAATAACAAGTTGTAAATGATGTTTTGGGGCTGATTGACTTTTTTGTTTAAGCCCCTAACTTGTTTTATGGTATTTCAATTTTGCAATACTGTTGGTAAGGGAGAACCCTCAGGCCATAGGTGAGTAAGATTTGGTGGCAACTGCGAGACCAGAATCTGCCCGCAGAAGCTAACAGTTGAAAAGGTTGGACCGTGCACCAGAGAAAAAGCCATACTGAGATAATACTGGACAGTATAGCAGACGGCGTATTCACTGTGGATTCTCAATGGAGAATTACATCTTTTAACAAGGCGGCGGAGAAGATCACAGGGATCGTGGCGAAGGAGGCCTTGGGTAGGCACTGCTGGGACGTGTTCAGGGCAAACATATGTGAAAGTAATTGCTCTTTGCGCCAAACCATGGAAACGGGTGAGCAGATTGTGAACAGACCCGTGTTTATAGTCAACTCTAAGGGCGAAAGGGTCCCGCTCAGTATTTCCACTGCCATACTCCGAGACGAGAGAGGCCGAGTAATCGGTGGAGTAGAGACATTCAGAGATCTGACCATGGTAGAGGAGCTTCGTAAGGAGCTGGAGGCGAGGCGGTCTTTTTTTGATATCATCAGTAAGAATCCGGAGATGCACAGGCTGTTTTGGATGCTTGAGCAGGTTGCTGAAAGGGACACGACGGTGTTACTTCTGGGTGAGAGCGGTACAGGGAAAGAGCTATTCGCAAAGGCCATTCATTCTCTCAGCCCAAGAAAAGAAGCCCCGTTTGTCACAATAAACTGCGGGGCCATTCCTGATACCCTTTTAGAATCTGAACTGTTTGGATACAAGGCGGGGGCCTTTACAGACGCCAAGAGGGATAAGCCGGGAAAGGTGGCTGTAGCAAAAGGGGGCACATTGTTTCTGGATGAAATTGGTGACATCTCCCCCACTTTACAGGTGAAGCTTTTAAGACTATTGCAAGAAAAGACATATGAACCCCTGGGCCAGACAAAATCCCTCGAAGCGGATGTAAGGATTGTAGCGGCAACTAATAGAAACCTTGAGTTGCTAGTGCGGCAGGGTAAGTTCAGGGCCGACCTTTACTATCGGATAAATGTGGTGAAATTGGTTTTACCGCCGTTGAGGGAAAGGAAAGAGGATATTCCATTGCTTGCCCAGCACTTTGTTCGCAAGTTTAATTCCCTGACTGGAAAAGATATAAGAGGTCTTTCTCCTGAGGCATTGGCGACTTTGATGACACATGAGTTCCCTGGAAACGTTAGGGAGCTGGAAAACATAATCGAATATGCAAGCATTACTTGCAAGGACCAGTTTATAGGGGTTGAACACCTCCCTGACTACCTCCAGTACGTCCGCGATGTTGGTAGCTCCGGCCTTGAGGGTAGGGGAGTGAGCAGTCTGGAGTCCCTGGAAAGGGCCTTTCTCATTGAGGCACTTAGGCGGCATAAGTTTAGCCGAAAGGCAACAGCAGCTTACCTGGGTATTCACCCGACCACATTGTGGCGAAAGATGAAGAGGTTGGGAATCCGGGTCCCGAAGGCTTCCTAATCGTCCCCTGCAATAAATTAGCTAGTAGCATTGCATATTTGCAATAACTCAACGGCTGCAGTATTCAGTGTGAACTCTCGCTGAGTGCAAGAAAGCCTGTTTTTTTAGCCACTTGGCGCTCGCGATTCATATTTCCTAGGTTAGATTCAGTGTGGCATGGGGTTTGCCTAAGCTGGTCTGGGTAAAATACATGAATTTTTGTGGCTTGGGGGTGAGGAAAGTTGCCTATCTACGAATACAGATGCAGGGAGTGCGGAAACGTAGAGGAATTTTTCATGGTCGGAAATGAGGATGTGACTGTCAGGTGCGGGAAGTGCGGCAGTCAAGATATGGAAAGAATCATGTCGCCGGCCGCTTTCGTGTTAAATTCACCTGGCAGAAGCCTGGGAAAGACGTGTTGTGGTCGGGAGGAAAGGTGTGAGACACCTCCATGCTCTGCCGGGGGCTCCTGCAGGCGAGACAATTGAGGACACAGGAAGGCTGCCATGAGAACGTACCTCGACTGCTATTCATGTTTTCTTAGGCACGGTCTGGAGGCGAGTCGCATCGCTGGGCTCAGTGAGGCACAGCAAAAGAGAGTTCTAGACGAAATAATGAGGGTTCTCCAAGATATGCGAGCGGAGGCAACACCTCCTGAGCTTGCCCAAGTCATCCATAAGCGGATAAGAGAGATGACAGGTGGTGGTGATCCATATAAACAAGTTAAAGAGGAGCAAAACCGATTGATGCTGTCCATTGAGGAGAGCCTTAAAAGAGAGGTGGAAGAAGCGCCGCGACCCTTAGTGGCCGCACTAAAACTGGCTGGCGCATGCAATGCAATTGACATGGGACCTACCCGGACTTGGAAAACTTCAGAAGAATTAATTTATCAACTCCGCCACCCTAATCTTGATCACTTCGAAGAAAGGGAATTATTGGAATGCCTAACGGGTGCACGCAATCTCCTTTATGTGGCAGATAACGCAGGTGAAATTGTGGGTGATAAGATCCTGCTGTCAGCCATAAGAAGGGAGATGCCATCAGTGGAAATAACAATCGCTGTTAGGGGTGGGCCTATCCTGAATGATGCCACTATGGAGGACGCCATTAAAGTGGGAATAGATAAACTCGGGCGCATTATTACTACTGGCTCCGATGCCCCTGGTGCGATTTTATCTTCCTGCTCCAAGGAGTTTACCCAATGCTTCCAGGAAGCTGATGTGGTAATTGCCAAGGGACAGGGAAACTATGAGGCCCTAGAAGGCTGTGAAAAGGAAGATTTGTTTTTTCTGTTGCAGGTCAAGTGTGCAGTGGTAGCCAGGGACTTGGATGCGGGGAAAGGGAAAATTACCTTAAGGAAAAACAGGCGCTGACGAAAAATGCATAATTGCAATATTTTTACACCATAGCGTTGCAATTTTGCAAGATCAACCCGGCCATTCCTAAGTTTGTAGCGGATTAAGAATTTAACCCTTGGTACAAGGGTGTAAAGAAAGAAAATTAAGTGTAAATAAGCGAGGAGGGAAAACATGAAGGTTGCAGTGAGTTCCACAGGGAAGGATTTAGATTCTCAGATTGATCCACGCTTTGGGCGGTGTGCATATTTTCTCATCATAGATACCGATGACATGAGCTTCGAAGTCTTTGATAATGAGAACATAGCGCTTGGGGGTGGTGCAGGTATTCAATCTGCACAATTTGTCGCCTCAAAGGGGGCAAAGGTGGTTATCACAGGAAACTGTGGCCCGAACGCGGTGAGAACCCTCAATGCCGCTGGAATTGAGGTGATTGTGGGCCAGAGCGGTACTGTTAGAGAGGCTGTTGAGCGATTTAGGAAAGGTCAATTGAATCCCAGCTCCGAGCCAAATGTGCCTGACCATTATGGTATGGGAGGTGGTAGGTCCGGAAGGCCTGGAATGGGTCGTGGTATGGGAATGGGGCGTAGGCTTTGGAGTAGCA
>QMLZ01000258.1 GCA_003646995.1 Deltaproteobacteria bacterium
AAGGGAAGGAAATATTTTTTCCACTGCTTTAGTAACAGTGTCTCGCTGTAACGCTGCAACCGCCGCGACTGCTAACAGCGCAAGTACAACAACAGCCCATTTCCATACACGGCGGGATTTACGGGACTTATCCTGAACCATAACCCTGGTAACAGCGCTGCTGCCTTTGACTTGTAGTTTAGATGCTTCGTGCTTGGGCCGTATATCTTCGTAACACTCCCTTATCATCTCCGGGCTGATTTTCTTCTTTCCCCGAGAGTAGCCCAGCAAGAGCGCATTATCGGCAAGGATATTTATCATGCGGGGATAGCCCTCGGAGTACTGGTGGATGGCCTTCACAGTAGATCTGGGAAATATCTTGTCCCCGTTGCGGGCCCCGGCTATTTTCAGCCTCGTCATTAGGTACTCCCTTGTCTCATTGAGGTCCAAGGGCCTGATATGGTGGCGCACGCTTACCCTTTGCAGCAGAGCCCTGCAGCGTGGTTCGCTGAGCTTGTCGTTCAGCTCGGGCTGGCCGATGAGAAAAATATTAATAAGCTTCTCATCCGCTGTCTCCATGTTGGACAGGAGTCTGATCTCTTCAAGTAGTGAAAAGGATAGCCTTTGGGCCTCGTCCACTATCAAGAGAAAGATGCGCTGGTTTCGGAGGCAGTCCTTGAGGAATTCCTCGAATTCCACGATGAAATCCGCTTTTGACTTGAAGTGGACCCTTTTCTTGAAAGCTGAGAATGCCAGGTAATCTATAAAATCCTTGTCTGAAAGCATAGGGTTGGAGATGTAGACAACCTCGACATTCTTGTCCAGGCTGGCCAACAACGCCTGGACCATGGTGGTCTTGCCAGTGCCCACCTCACCGGTAAGCACGATAAAACCCTTTCGCTCCACCACCCCATAGGTCAAGAAGGCAAGGGCCTCCTTGTGCACCTCCCCAAGGTATAGATACCTGGGCGATGGAGTGAGGTTGAAGGGCTTATCGGTTAGGTTGTAAAAAGCTGTATACATAATAACTGGGCGCTGGGCATTAGGCTTAAGGTATTAGGTAAAATCAAAGAAGCAAGAAGTCAGAATTAGTAAGCTTTCAGCTAAAACTAGAAGTCAGGAGGCAGAAGTTCAGTAACCTTTCTTGTGGTACTCCTCTTGTAATTTATCCCTAGCAACAGAAGGGAGTTGTACAACTGTAAAAAGCTCCTCTGGATATAAATAATCTTCTCCGGATTCATCCACAATGCGGACTAAACCTGAGGTCTCCTCCCTACCTACTAAAGGATATATTTTCCATTTTTCCAAGGAGGCTGGATATTTGCTATTGTCAACACATATTACAAATTCCAATATTTTCATATCTACTCCAAAAAACGCTTGATTTTAAATTCTTTTTTGCCTATTCCATGTGCCTCATACCAGTGAATTTCCACTAATTTTATAATGCCACTTGAAAATCTCGCCCTTGCTCTTCCTTTCAATTTTCTCCACTGTCCTTTCCCATAGACCCTTTCGAGCCGCTTGATCTCTCGAATTGATGTGCCTTTGGCTATAAGCTCTTGGTTCTCTATTTCCCCGATTACTTCAAATCTCAATCTTCGCTTTTCCTTATCACGTATTCCAGACAGTTCCCTAGAAAGTGCTTCACCCGCAGCAGCCAGAATTGGTATACAATCAGTAAGCTATCAGCTCTCAGCGTTCGACTTTCAATTAGCGCCCAAAGGCGCTCTATCCTCCTGCCCTATTTATGAAATCGGCAAAAAACTGGATGGCCTTATCCAGCCCTTTAGTCGCAACAAGGATGCCGAAAACAGATGCAACAAAGCCAATACTCACAGAAGAGTACGCCAGGATCTTCTTGATCTTTATTCGCCTAAGCTCCCTTTGGGTATAACGTAGGGGCAGTGTCAAGAGCACCGGCAGCCCAAGTTCCTTTTCAACTTCGTCCGGGTCCTTGTAGGAGGCATCCATCATCTCTACAGCGTAAGCAAGTCCCCCGCCAAGGCCAAGGCCCAGCACAAGGGTTATCAGCGCGATCTTGCGCATATCAGGTTTGATAGGTCTACTAGGAACCTTGGCCGGGTCAAGCACTCTGAATTGCTCACCTTTTTGTTTTTTCTCCAGGCTAACTGCAATTTCGGCCTCAAGCTTTCTGCTTAACAGCGAATTATAGAGTTCTTTGAGGTTCTCATAGTCTCTATTCATACTAAGCAGCTCCTGCTCTCTCTTGGGAGTATCCTCTACCCTTTTTTGATAAAGTTTTATCTGGGCATTTAGATCAGCTATTTCCGACTTAAGCCTACTTATCTCAAGGTTGGTTTCTTCCAACTGCCTTTTTAAGGTTTGATCCACTTGAGCCTCAAGCGGAGTTGACGATTCCGCCCCATCACCTTCGGCAGCCGGGGCTTTTCGAGATCTTGATGCTTCCAACTTTGCTATTGCTGTTTTTAGCCTAATAATATCAGGATGGTTTTCCGTGTACCTGCTTTCTAACATTGCAAGCTGGGTCTTCATGGCTTGCAGGTCATCCTGTCCTTCCCGCCTTGCTGTTCCGGTTGGTATGTCAGGCCTAGACTCTGATGCAGTCAGTGCATCGGCTATCTGTTGCTGCAATAAGATCTTGCGGTTTTCAGCATCGCGCAGATTCTCGTTATATTGGTCAAGCTGGGCTTGCAATCTCTCAAGTATACTAAGATTGGTTTGGAGTTGCTCCGGCAGCCCTCCCATATATTTTATCCTATACCGTTTTAACTCCTCCTCTTTCTCCCTTAGTCTCTTTTTCACAGAATTGAGCTCGTCCGCCAAAAAAGATGACGTACCGAGTGCCTGGGCTTCCCGGATCCTCAGGTTCTCGGTGATAAAATTTGAAGCGAGCGTGTTTGTGACTGCAGCTACCACCTTGGGATCCTTACCTCTAAAACTAATGCTAAAAGCGCTTGCCTCGCTCCTCCTACCCCTATGACTCACATTAACGGTTATCATTTTTCTAAACAGGGCCACCTTATCGTCCATGAGCATTTGCTTCCCGGGGCTACTATACAGGTTGTACTGTCTGATAATCTTCTCCAAATTGGTTCGGCTAGTTACTTGCTGGGTAATAGTCTGGAGCCTGTCCTCAACACTCGTGGATACCACCGACCGGACATACTCTTCAGGGACTTTCTGTGGTTGAACGAGAATTAAGGTTTGAGCCTCGTAAATCTTGGGGGCCCTTAGGGCATACGTCAGCCCCCCGAGCAGGGTCAACAGAAAAGGAATAATAATCCACCATTTGCGCCGGATCGCCATGTCGATGTATTTGGTCAGATCAAGTGTCTGTTCCATGGGAAAACCTCGGGTTCAGCTATCAGCGGTCAGCCCCGCCCGCAGGGCGGGAGGTCAAAGGTAAAAGGTCCAAGGGTAAAGGCCAAGAGGCTTTTCTTTTTCCTTTATCTTTTGCCCTTCTGACTCCTGGCTTCTGTCTCCTGACTTCTAGGTAATTACCACCTGAACATCCTGCTGGCAGTAATAGTTAGCATCACGCAGTTGTCGGTGTAGTCGTCAGCATTTACGTCATCATCTCTCTTGGCATAGGCATACTCAAGACCTGCACTGAACCACCGTAGAAAGGAATATCTAAGTCCAACGTTGCCTCTCGTTGTCTTCCAGGTGCGCCCCGTATCGTCCTTATCCTTCCTGTAACTTCCTCCAAAATAAAGACTCAAAGCTTGCATAAGCTGGTGCTCAATCCTGGCATTGCCGCTCCAGTATTTGCTAAACCCACGCCTTTCTGCTTCCAGATAGGCTTCATTCCATCCTCCAGCACCACCTACCACCATGCTGGTGTATTCTCCTATCCTCCGGGTAACAGATAGATTATAGGAATACCCCTTTTCATTATCAGAGACGTCATTGTCCTGGACAAAATATCCGATACCAAGGGAAAGGCTCAGGTTTGGAGAAAAGCTCTGCTCGTAGCCGAAGTTCCCTTCGTGAATCTTATAGTCCTCTGTGTCTCCATCAAAATCCCGATCCGTATAAGTATAGCCGAGCGATGTGGTAACATGAGGGCCAAATCGATGGAGGTACGTAATAGAAGCACTGTTGCCTGTGTAATCATCGCCGGCCTCACCATGTTCCCGCCAAAAATCAGCCTTTGTGTATTCATAGGCCAATTCCAAACCATTGGCCTCATTGAGCCAAAATATAACATCGGCAAAAGGGCTCTGTTCACGGCCATCATCCACGGTTGGGTCGTCATTTTCCAGGTACTCGTGGCGAAACCCCACGGAAAAATTGTTTTCCGCGCCAAACTGGTATCCTACTCTTGCCTCGCCGGTATTTCTCCAATAGCTTTCTCTAGTATGTCTTACCCCCACGATCCCTTCTGTAGTCTCCAACGGCTCTTCTGACTTAATAAAAGTATCACTTATATCCAACCGCAAATACCTTCCGAGTTGCTGACCATATGTCAAGCTACCCTCGTGGCGTGTGGTGTTGTTCTCATCCTCATCATTGTACCACACGAAACTGGGCGAATATGCAGCCTCAAGCCTTGTATGTTGAGTCACTAAAGCCAAGCTAAGCCTGGGCCTAACTGTGGTGATATAATCAGAGACCTCGTCATCAGGATCAAGGTAGATGTTGTCATCATATTCTCCGCTTACAGAGATGGAAGGGGTGATTTCGAAGTGATGTTGACCGCTTCCAGTGGAAGCCGTTAGAAGAATGCATATCATTGAAAAAATTGGGGCTACTAATAGCTTTCTCATCTGAACCTCCTTTCAAAGCCCTTCAGGA
>QMLZ01000259.1 GCA_003646995.1 Deltaproteobacteria bacterium
GTCGGGATCCCCGGTGGGGTTTACCGCTATATAAGGGAAGGAAGGATGGCCTGGCCCCTTGCCCTGGTGATCATCTCCGGTACCCTGCCTGGTGTATTTATTGGAGCAGTACTGCGTATCAAGTATCTTCCGGATCCCAGCCACTTCAGGGTCTTTGTGGGCTGCGTACTCCTCTATATCGGAATAAGGCTTCTCTATGATCTGATATCAAAGCCAAGGAGTTCCAAGGAGAAGGCCACAAGGATCGAGGATTGCTTCAAACACCGACGCGGCAGCCCTATCTCTGTGGCTGAAACCGCGGAAGGCAGGCCCATTCGAACTGTTCGTTTTTCTCTCACAAATTACAAGTTCGAGTTTTATGGTGAGACCTTTTCCTTTAATCCAATTCTTGTATTTGCCATGACCTTCTGCGTGGGCATCATAAGCGGGACTTATGGGATAGGCGGTGGGGCCATTGTGGCGCCGTTTCTAATTGCCATATTTGCGCTGCCGGTTTACGCAATTGCAGGTGCTGCCTTGCTGAGCACGTTTCTCACATCCATCGTAGGTCTGTGTTTTTACACGGTGATAGCGCCACTGTATGCGGATACGGGATTGGCCATCGCACCTGACTGGCCCCTAGGGGCCCTGTTTGGATTAGGAGGGCTTATGGGCATGTATTGTGGAGCTCGCGTCCAGAAACACTTCCCGGCTCGCCTCATCAAATTGATCCTGGGAGCGGTCATCGTAGTCCTATCCCTGAGATATATTTCCAATATATTCTGATATGTACTGGGTCAGAAACTAAGGAAGGTATTTGTCGTGGTGGATTGAAGCGTCAGTAGGACCGTGGGGAGCGTCACATAGGCCTATGAGCTCTTCCAAGGGATCGCTAGACTCTCCAAGCTCCATCTCTTTGGTTTCAAGATACTTCCTGACCGCTCTTCTTATATGTTCAGCCTCAGAAACTCCCGTGGCATTGGCAAGTCGTTTCAGTGCAAAGTCACTGTCTTCGTCAAGGTAAACCTGTTTTCTCTTCAACCTTGGCATTTGCTACCCCTCCTTAACACAACAATTACGCGATAATGTATACATTATCATTCTAAACTTTATGAGTCAACATTCTGCAGTGCCCATAAAAACAAAAAAAGCGGGCTGTGTTGCCCGCTTTGCCCTCCTGGCTGACTTGTCACAAGCCAGCGATTAGGCCGTCTTTACAGGAATCTTCTTGACAGCCTCTTCTTTAACCTTGGGAAGGGTGATCTCCAGCACGCCGTTCTTGTAGTTGGCGCTCACCTTGTCCGCGTTGACCTCACCGGGAAGCTGTATGGACCTGGTAAAGGTCCCATAGACCCTTTCTATCCTGTGGAAGTCTTCTTCTTTGGTCTCTTTCTCGTGTTTACGCTCGCCCCGGATGGTCAACACGTTATTATTGAGGGATATATCGAAATCCTTCGGATCAACTCCAGGTATCTCTGCTCTCACTATGTACTCTTTGTTGGTCTCGGATACGTCTACCGAAGGCACCCACTGGCTTTCAGATGGGGTGATCTCAAAAGGCCAACCCTCGAAAAATCTGTCGAAGAGGCTGTCAATCTCACGTCTGAAAAGATCGATGTCTCGTCTTTCACGCCAAGGTATGAGTCCCAACATAAGTCCTCACCTCCTTTGACGCTTATTTTTTTCGCTCTAAAAAATAATCGAGTTTTCCGCGGTGTCAAGGGGGCCACATTCAATTTTTTCACCACCTCAGACAAGGGGAAATTTTTTGGTTGAAATTGGCAAAAGAACGTTTATACTGTTAACAACGATTATAAAGTTTGTAGAATATGGTTACGGCGGGAGGAGTTCGTACGATGCCCATATACGAGTTCAAGTGCAAGGACTGTGGAAGCGAATTTGAATACCTCTGCTTTAACAGCAGGGATGAAGAAAACGCCGAGTGCCCCAAGTGCGGTTCTAAAGAGACCGTTAAGCTTCTTTCTTCATTTTCTTCCGTGTCTTCAGGAGGCGGCGGTTTTGCAAGCGCCTCCAGTTGCTCAGCTTCTGGTGGCTTCACCTGAGCATCATAAAGACAATCGGCCGGGAGCCGATGAAATATAATAGAACGCCATTGCTCAGAAGGGGCCTCGTTGGAAAAACTGAGGGCCTCCGAGGGGTACACGGGATTTTGAATTGAAAAACAAGGAAAAGAAGAACATGTGGATATTTCTAATTATTATTGCAATATGGATACTGCTGCAGGCCGTTATACTCCCCAAAATGGGAGTCCCCACCTGAATGAGCCAGAGTTGTCAGTTGGACAACAAACCACCCATTTCTAAGTTTGACGACAGGGCTGGAAAGTAGGAACTCTTACCATAGAATCTTAGTCTTTGTACCCACGAGCTGTTGCTTGGCTTAGTTGTTCCACCTAATCGCCTAACAGGAGTGGAATCCACGGCATTGCTCTTGGGTCCTTTACGTTTGGATCTCGTTCCCCTGCATCGACCCGCCCATTGGCGTTTCGGTCCTCTTGCCCATCTGTAAAACCATCCCCGTCAGTATCGGCATTCAACGGATCAGTTGTGCTATTTGGATCAAGATCAGGTTGGAAGACAGTTGTGTTTGTATCTGAACCAATGTCGTTCAAAGTGTATCCTAGCTCCGTGCCGTCCTGAACACCGTCACCGTCTGTGTCAATATTGCAAGGATCTGTTTCTCCAGGATCCACTATTCCATTGTGATTGGCATCTTCATCTCCGTCTATTATTCCATCATTATCCGTGTCGGCATCGTACGGATCCGTACAAGTCGTACTCTCAAGAGAATCGGGTAGACCATCTCCGTCAGCATCCGGGCCCAGGTATTCGTCTGCGCCGATATCAACTATGATGGACCCATTTTTGTCCCCATCAATCTTCCTTGTATCTCCTTCAAAGTCGTTGGCTGGCAATTGGGGTGCAGAATTTGACCCGGCATCTATGCACGGAGAATTCGGTTGAAGATGAAAATCTGAAGAAAGAAGTGGATCGTGATTTATGTTCGATCCCTGATAAGTGTGGTCTCCATCTAATACAAACAAGTCGCTGTAGTCATTATTGAAAAGGTTCACAGTTGCTCCCACATCATCGTCATCTCCATCATCGTTGATATAAATGTCATCTCCGGATGTTGTGGCTTCATTAGCCCATACGATATTGTTGTATATGTCTGCCCTTGCGTCATTGCTGCCAAGCCTTACATAAAGCCCCCCTCCGTAGGAATAATATGGATGTGTGCCCTCGGAATAGTTGCCAATAAAGGCGTTGTTGGTAAGAGTGATTACTCCTGTTTGAGTTTCAGCATAAACTCCCCCTCCTTCGTCATAGTACTTATTGCCATAAAAAATATTGTTCACCAAGGTCACTTGCCCTTCGTATGTATAACAGTAGAGACCTCGCTTAGAGTTGTTCGTAAACTTATTGTCCTTAAACTCAATGGTTCCACCCGTAGATTGGCACTTCGCGCCTCCAAAATTATTGGCACTGAACGTATTTTCGGAGATAATCACTGTTCCATTATAGGACGAAATTTCTAAAGCCATGCTGTCATTATCAGTAAAATTGTTTGCTGAGATAGTAGCAGTCCCACTAGAAACTGACATCATTACACAGGTCCCCTGCTGTAAGCTATTACTCACTGTGTTATTTGAAAAGGTTATGGAGCCATTAGTCGTCCAGGCAAAGATATTTCCACCTCGATTGCTTTTATTAAAGGTGTTGTTTGTAATTTCCATCTGGTCGGTCGCTGTAACCTCAGCATCGTCCCAGCCCTGTGCATTGTTGTTATCAAAGGTGTTGTTGACCAGGAAGAGCTTTTCTCCTCCCGCGTACAATCCCCCCTTTTCATACTCTGCGTTATTATTCCTGAATGTGCAGTCTCTAATGGTTGTAGTTCCTTCGGTGGTGAATGCATATGCAGCCGCCTGATAACTATGATTATTTATGAACTCGCAATCCTCTATAGTTATATTAGCAAAGTGTGCAGAGGCAAAGATGGCCGAACCTGTACCGCCAGGCCCGCTCTTGTAAGCGTTTTGAAAAGTTATACCCCGTATCGTAATATCAGAGCTTGAATCCGTGCATTTGGGGTCCCAGGGCGCATAACAAGTTCCGATCAGGAGTATCCCCGTAGAGCCACCACCATCCAGGATAGTCTGTCCAGCGCCTGCACCAATTATGGTAATGGGGAAGTTTTCCGGATCATCTGAATCAGGACAATCAGGGTCATAGGCAAGCGGAGGCGAGTCCACATAGTAAGTTCCAGCTGCTATAGTTATTGTATCACCTTCCTTATTAGCAACTGCTTCGGTAAGGGCAAGACGGAATTCGGATATACTGTTTACTGTAAAGTCCTTGGCGTTTACCTCTGAGCAAAAAATGGGAAGAAATAAGACCAGGGCAAGCAGATAACCAAGACGCTTCATGATTGCCTCCTTTCACCGGGGTCAAATTTCGTGCCTAGCGCATCTTTTCAAAAACGGAAATATCTCCTTTAGGCCGTTTACAACTCCCCAATGCAATACAGTGTTTGATTGAATTGTGTTTGCACTTCCTTTTTATGTTTAACTTCGGACTCCCTTGTATCCTCAAGGGCCCGGGACCAGATTTTGTTTAGGAGATCACTCCTGTAGAAAGGGGTTATAGAAGGGAATGTAAATCGTGGAATACTAGGTAGGCAATTATTAAACATGGCAGGGCCTTTCTAGCTAAGGGCGTTCACCTTGCGTCTTAAAGTAAATATTTATTGTGAAACA
>QMLZ01000260.1 GCA_003646995.1 Deltaproteobacteria bacterium
GGCAACTTCGGGTTTTGGAGGAATTATATCGACTTCTTTGTGGGGGATGAGCAGTCCCTCCTCCACCAGCTTTTCATAAAGACCGGAATTCATCAAATGGTCGTAATGTTCTCTGTAAATTTTGTTGATCTGGCGATATAATGCTCCTTTGTATCTAAACAAGAAGCCACTTGGATCACGAAAGGAGCCGGCTACAAGAGAGTTGTCACTTTTCATCAGTCTCGCTGCGTAGTTGTCTAAAAAACTGGACAATTTTGCGCCATGTCATTTTCACGGCGACCAAAGCACCCAGAAGGAAGCCGATTAGAACTTGGAACAAGATACTACCCGTACCCGGATCGATGTAGGCGTAACTCTCAGAGGTGTAAAAAACCGCGAAACAGACCGCACCTAAAACCAGTGTCTTCCTTTGTGACCAGCGCATCATCTCGGCCCCCTTTTTTCTAACTAAGCCTCAAAAAGGTGCTTCATTAGTCCTTTCAGCCCCTCCCTACGCCATATGGAGAGGGCAATCCCGCACAAACTGAAAAAATAACGGCGATCGCTGAGTGCCTCTTTTACTATTTTCATTATCCGGGCCAATCGTCTACGAAACTTTCGCTTCACACCACTTATCTGGGGGGAGCAAATATCTGGCTCCTCGATCCAGGCCCGCGTTTTAAACCACCAATAATAAGAATGTTTGGAGTCTGACCTAAAGGGATCGGGAAAGGCTTTTTGCAGGTCGAAACGCCAACGGTATACCTTTCGGTGAGCTTCGGTTATGGGTTCTCCGTTATCAAATCGGTTGTATCGACTATAAGTCCAACGATGCCTGGAGATGTTTTTATCGCTGGTAGCCTTTTTGTACCAAGCTATCAGTTCTTTCACCGCCTTATTCTTCGCTGCATATTTTGCAGCCATGATCTCGTGAGCTCCGCTGTCAAAGCCAGTGAAATGATAGAAGGCCAATGGTTTCCCGTCCACCGTAAACCCATCCTCGAAGGACCCTCGTAAGTCTCTCGTTGTCACATTCCAAGTGGCGACATTGAAGCGGCTATCCCTTATGATTTTGACTTTGTCAAAGAGGGCCGGAACGAGGTCTATCCATTTCTGATCGACCCAGAGTCCACGTTCGATTTCCCCCAGACAGAAAAAGCAGAGGCGATCGCACCACCAATCAGCAAAATTTCGACCTATCGTGTCATTGCGTACACCTATAAAGCCCAAGTTGTAGACTCCATGGCGTAAACTGCAGAGTTCGTTATCTATCACAGCCTCAAGGGACTTTTCGGGGAGAGTTTGATGAGGGGTGAGAAGGATGCTGTACCTCTCAAACTCAGCAATAAGATCGTCAATCCTGGAGAAAAAGGCTATATCCGGATCAAAATAGAGGACTGCATGAGTGTCTTCAACGTTGAGGAGGCGTCGTAAAGCAAAGGGCTTGACACCTGTAGACATTTCTACAAGCGAGTACCTGAAGATCCATGATTTAAAGTTAGGTATGTCAAGTTCTTCTGCAGTTATGACCAATTCAAAAGGATCTATGGAGTTGTTGAGCCATGAAGGCTTCTCATCTACCAAAATTAAGTATACAGCCATCTCAGGATGGTATTTCTTCAAAGTGTGAGCCATAAGTTTTGCTTTAGGCAAATAGTTAATGGCTGCTGATGTAAAGACCCGTATCATATCATGTATTCTCCACAGGCCACTGATTGCGCATTTGTTCGAAAAAATTCATCAATTCTTTTAACGCCGAAAAAGCATTGATTTCCTTGATCACAAGGCCATAACTATATTTAGCCACCCTCTCTGGTGGCGCACCAATGTCGAAGACCGCTAGTGGAACCCGCAAAGCCATCAACTCCTCTGCTGTTAAGCAGAAAGTCTCGGGCCAAATTGAGGGTACGAAGAAGATATTCGCGCCACTTTTCTCAATGATCTTGGGAAGTTCAATCCGTGAATAGGGACCGGTAATCTTGAAGAAGTTATGGGAGGGAGGGATTTCCATGTCCCCTATGACCGTAATCCTCACGGGGAGGGTTTTCTCGTGGATGATCTCAGCCATCTCTCGTAGGATGCCGGCTCCCTTTTCCTCTAGGATATGGCCCACCACACCTATGTGTAGTCCCCTACTGAAATCGAGCTTTGGACGTTGCACGGGGAAATCATCAAGGGAATGGGACTGAATCACGATCTTAGAAGAAGTGAGTTCAGGATAGGCCTTCTTTAGGATATCGGCGCTTGCTTGAGAGAAACAGCGCACCTCGTCCACCTCTTGTAGGAACCACCCCCACGTCTTACGCCACTGCCTGATATCAGGAGGACCACTTGGGAAAAACAGCGTAAATCTGCCCTTGTGTTCGTTCAAGCAGCGATAGCATATTTCCCACGACTGAGGAACCTCACAAAAAGACCCTTCGCTGTTGATGAGATAAAAGGAGGGACATATGCAAAAATAGTCATGAAGGGGAAAAACTATTTTTGTTCTTCCCTGCCTTTTGATTTCTATAAGAAAATTTAGGAGAAGCAATGGGTCCTCAAAAGAAACGAGGTTGTTAACCACAATCTTTTCTGGTGTACTTTCCCTAAAGTATGTATAAAAATCTGCAATATTTAGGTTCCACTCATCTTCTTTACCATTGTTGTATGTATTTAGCGAATAACTGAGCTTAGCAAAATTATAAGTCAACAAAATAACCTCTTTGTTTTCTGCCAGAGCTTCTTCAATTAAGCGCTTTCGGTAATAATTGGCTCCTCCCCCAAGATCATGGTCCACTATGAGATAAGCGTTTGTGATTGACAAATTAACATATTCCTTTTCAAACTTCTTTTTTGGTTTAAGCTGAGGCAGCACTTGATGTAATTTTGTTGAAGCTAACTTCAACCATGTGGTAAAATCACCTCGCAACAGATAAAGGAAGGTCAGCTTTAGCCATCGCTTAAGCAATTGATAAAAAGAATGCCTCAAAGGAACAAATTCGAGGAAGGGAGTGATATCTATTAATTCCTGCCTGCCTGACTTATCCCTAACATCAATGTAAACCTTATCTGGTACAAAGGGCAAGACTTGTGAGATGAGAAATCCACCTGGGAAGTTAATACTAAGGAAAGTCTGGCGTACATCGTTCCTCGGAATGCCCCATACACAGTTAAACCTTACTTTCTTTTTCCCCTTGGTCGCCACCCCTTCTACGTTAGATATTTTTAGCTCTTTTGAGTAAATCCACCCCCAGCCATGCAATCTCCTTCTAATTAACTTGAGTGAGTCTACATTAAAGACGATATCTGCTTCTTTAGAGGACATCTGCGAATGCGGGTTTCAATTTTTTGAAAAAAAGTTCTCCGCATATTGCCAAACCAAATGAAAAGATAAGTAAAAGAAAGAAGGGGGTTATTGGCAACATGCCTTGACCGAAAAGACATTGGCGATAACCTTTTATAACCCAATAGATTGGATTAAGACTCATTAACTTTCTCAAAAAGGCAATTGGGATGAAATCAATAGGATAAATAATTGGTGTGGCATAAAACCAAACATGCAGTAGGGCACCCAAAAGTTGGCCAACATCTCTTATGAAAACATGCAAGGCAGCAGTAATTAAAGCAATGCCAAGGGCAATTAGAAACAAAATACCCATGAATAAGGGCACAAAAAGCAGGGTTGGGTAAAGGTATCCTTTAATAGCGCTAATCACAGCCAAGATGGTAAAGGCAACGGTATGATGGATGAATACAGATATAACATAAGTCAAAGGAATTAGCTCTGCATGGATACGGATCCTTTTGATCAAGTGTGCATTACTACACAAGGAAAAACATCCCGAAGTGACGGCTTCTGAAAAAGCGAACCATGGCAAAAGTCCTGCTACCATCCACAAGGTAAAGTTGGTGGTTCCATGCACTTGAAGATTGAGACGTATTCTCAACACCAAGGCAAATACAAAGGAAAATACGGTTATCATTATAAGAGGATGTATCACAGCCCATAATATTCCCATAACAGATCCAGCATATCTCATCCTCAGTTCACGCAGCACCATTGCTTTGAGGAAACGTGCAGCTTGTGTATAGTCGTTAAGTCGTAAAGAGTCTATTCCCAGTAGTGTGGATGCATACTTAGCCATTTTTTTACTTTCTTAGGGAAGTAAGATGATTTACTACCCAATTGAAAAGCTAGCCATTTTACGCATATGTGAACCAAAGCTTGAGGTATATACCGATATTGTTGTGTTCTTACAAGAAAACTCAGACAGGTTTTTACGAAACGCTTGCCTTCGTTTTGAAGTATACCGTCGGATAGAGGAGGGGGTATTTGAGAAAAAGCTGCTCCTAGATCGAAATAGCGCCTGAACAGAGATGACAAGGTGTAATCATGAGAGTGGAATACTTGCGCTTGGGATGTATATACGATCTTGTACCCGGAGGCCAGAAGTTTTGCAGCAAAGTAAAAATCTTCTGCTACGATGACATTTTCAGGAAAACCGCGTATCTTTTCAAACACATCTCTTTTTATTGCTGAACAAACATTGCTAAAAAAAAGGGCTTTTATTCCTTGTTCAGGTAAAAGATCCCAGCTTTGTATGCGAGAAGATAATGGATAATTGAAAAACCTGACAAATTGTTCTACAGGTGAATCTGTGGGCTTGGGTACATGTCGCCCATAACTTGCTCCAACGAGCGGATCTTTCAGAGGAGCAGTGAGGTGAGAAAGCATTTCATCGTTTGCGGGCAGGGCGTCTTGTGTAAGGAA
>QMLZ01000261.1 GCA_003646995.1 Deltaproteobacteria bacterium
ACGCAATTACATTGAAAGGGAGTTGGGTTTTCTGACAAAGGGGCTACACCGAACTTTTCAATAACAAAACCAAATGCCATGATGGCGATCGCGGTTCGGATCCACGCCAAAAAAGTTCTCTCGTTAGCCAGATGTACTCGGCGATTTTTTACTATAATGCCTTTGTCTTTATTCGAAGGGATTCGCCTAAAGAACATTTCTACCAGCCTCCAATGTTCAGGGTTCATTTTTTCTGACTCACTTTTACGAGCCGATTTTCTTTTCTATGGTACAACACTATTGTGCAACAACCAAAAGGGTTTTCTCTGAAACTGTTTTTTGGGCACATTGAGGATTTCAGCAATTTCAGTGTGGTAGGCGCTTTAGAGAAGGACACAACCCACATACCCAAGAAGAAAGGCGCTGGAAATGGCAGAAAGCTTATATATTACGGCAACTGAAGCCAGAAGTGGCAAGTCAGCCATTGCGCTCGGCGTGATGGAGCTCCTCCTGAGAAAGGTTCAGAAAGTGGCTTTTTTCCGACCCATAATCGGAAATGAGGCTGACAATGACATTGAGTTGATCTCATCCCAGTTTCAACTCGGCATCCCACGTGAACGAATGTATGCGCTCGTGGCCGATGAAGTTAATCGACTTGTTAGTGCCGGAAGAGAAGGTGAGATCATCGAAAGGGTCATAGAAAAATACAGGTACCTTACCCAGCACTTCGACTTCGTTCTATGCGAGGGAACAGATTTTACCAGCTCCACAGCAGCCTTTGAATTGGATATAAACGCGGAGGTGGCCAATAATCTGTCCTCCCCCGTCCTCCTGGTGGCCAATGCCCACGGCAAGAGGAGCACGGAGATCCTGCATGGTATAGACATGGCCCTGGATTCGTTGGCGGACAAGGGATGCCATACTATCGCCACCATCGTCAACCGGGTCAACCTGCGGCAAAAGAGCAATATCTTGCAGCTACTTGCGCAAAAGGAAAAACTAAGGTCCCAGTTGCTTTACGCCATTCCCGAAGAAGAGTCCCTTGGCAAGCCTACTGTGGGCGAGATAGCCAAGATCCTGAATGCGGAGGTACTCTATGGTAAAGAGCAGTTAGATCGCCACGTTTACAATTTTACAGTTGCCGCAATGCAGCTTCAAAATTTTCTTCCCAGGATCGAACATGGCTCTCTCATAATAACTCCCGGAGACAGGGCGGACGTTATCATTGGTTCCTTGGCCGCTGTGTCATCCAGGACCATGGAAACCATATCTGGCATCCTTCTTACCGGCGGTCTTAGGCCCGAACCTCCCATTTGGCAACTGATAAGGGGATTTCGCCCCCTGGTCCCCATCCTCAGCGTAAAGGAAAACACCTTTCCCACAGCTGCGGTTGTCGACAAGATACATGCGATCATCTCACCTGGTGATGAAAGGAAGATAATGCAGGCTATTGCCCTTTTTGAGAAAAACGTAGACGTGGAGGAATTCTCTGAAAGGATCACTAGGATTAGGCCCACCATTGTGACGCCCAAGATGTTTGAGTACGAATTGGTCCAGAAAGCCAGACGCAAGAAAAGGCATATAGTCTTGCCAGAGGGCGACGAAGAACGGATACTTCGGGCCTCAGAGGCCCTTCTGAAAAGGGAAGTAGTGGATATCACCTTGCTTGGGGAGAAGGAGAAGATTTCCAGCAAGATCTCGGAACTGGGGCTTCATCTTGAAGATGTATCCATCATCGAACCCTCTGAGCACCCGGATTTTGATGACTACGTACACAGCTACTTTGAATTGAGGAAGCACAAAGGCATCACAATTGACAATGCGCACGATCTCATGTCTGATGTGAATTACTTTGGCACAATGATGGTATTTAAGGGCAAGGCCCATGGAATGGTTTCAGGAGCCGTTCACAGCACTGCCGCAACAATCAGGGCTGCGCTTGAAATCATTAAGACAAAGCCCGGTATCAGCATAGTTTCAAGTGTATTTTTCATGTGCTTGAAGGACAGGGTGCTGGTTTACGGCGACTGTGCAGTCAATCCAGACCCCAATGCAGAACAACTGGCAGAGATAGCCTTGACCTCTGCTCAAACGGCCCAGGCATTCGGGATTGAACCCATAGTGGCTATGCTTTCTTATTCTACAGGAGAATCGGGCACGGGGCGGGACGTTGAGAAGGTTAGAAAGGCCACTCAGATAGCAAAGCAAAGGGCAAGGGACTTATTTCCCGGTCTCAAGATTGATGGGCCCATACAGTACGATGCGGCAGTGGATCCTTCTGTGGCCAAGACAAAGATGCCGGATAGCGAGGTTGCAGGGCGGGCCACGATCCTGATCTTTCCTGACCTCAATACCGGCAACAACACTTATAAGGCGGTACAGAGGTCGGCTGGTGCGGTGGCCATTGGCCCGGTGCTTCAAGGCCTTAAGTATCCTGTAAATGACCTAAGTAGGGGTTGCACAGTCCCAGACATTATAAACACAGTGGCGATTACGGCTGTCCAGGCCCAGCAAGAAAGGAATGAGCCATGAGCATTCTAGTGCTGAACAGCGGCAGCTCATCAATAAAATACGAACTGTTCAAGGCAGAACCTCTCACGCGACTTGCCTCCGGCCTTGTGGAAAAAATAGGCGAAGAACTAAGTATGCTTACGCACATGACTTATTCCAACCAAGGGCAACCTGCTGAGTACAACAAAAAACTCAGGGTCCCTGACCATACCGCAGCCCTCAACTGCATAGTTGAAGTATTGCTAAATCCCAAACACGGTGCTGTAAAAGACAGCTCCGACATAATGGCTGTAGGGCACCGAGTCGTGCATGGTGGCGAGACCTTTAACAGCACAACAGTAATTGATGATGATGTGATAAAGGCGATAAAAGAAAACATACGTTTGGCGCCCTTGCATAACCCGCCGAATTTGAAAGGCATAGAGATTGCCAAAAAGATCTTTCCAAACGCAATCCAGGTAGCTGTGTTTGATACTGCCTTCCACCACTCGATCCCTAAGAAGGCCTTCCTTTATGCCATTCCATTAAGGCTGTATAAGGAAGAAAAAATCCGGCGTTATGGTTTTCATGGGACTTCCCACTCATACGTTGCTGAGCAGGCCGCCAAGTTTCTCCACAGACCTTTTAATACCTTGAACCTCATTACAATACATCTTGGAAACGGGGCCAGCATGGCGGCGGTCAGGCAAGGCAGGTGTATTGACACCAGTATGGGAATGACCCCCCTTGAAGGGCTGGTGATGGGCACCAGGTCAGGCGACATTGACCCTGCCCTACCCTTTTTTCTGGCAGATCAGCTTGAAATGAGCTATCAGGCCATTAATGAGTTGCTTAACAGGGAAAGTGGGCTCAAAGGTCTGTGTGGAACCAATGACATGCGCACGCTACTTGAAATGAAAAGCCATGGCGACCGGAATGCTTCCCTCGCCCTCGAGGTGTACTGTTACAGGATCAAGAAATACATTGGTGCATACTACGCAGCCCTAGGTCCGTTGGACGCCCTGGTTTTCACTGCCGGTATCGGGGAAAATTCCCCGGAGGTCAGGGAGCTTGCCTGCGAGGGCCTTGAACATATGGGGATCAGTATTGACAATGAAAAGAATTACTCAGCCTCGAGTGATACTAGGGACATCAGCACTGAATCAAGCAAGGTTAGGGTGCTGGTTATTCCAACTGATGAAGAACTGAAAATTGCCATGGAAACCCTAAGGGCTATCAAGGAAAAAAGTCAAGAGGGCTAGGCTGTGCATTGCTCATAGCTCAGAGACGAGCTGCTCGATTTCGAACAACTCTTGTTTTATTTGCCTCAGCCTAGCCAATTGTTCATCAACCTTGCTCTTGAAGGCATCAAGCTCAGCAATGCTTTTCCTTTTCATTTCCACTGCCTTTTCAATGGCCCCCCGGATACTCTGCTCAGTAGCATCTATTTTTTGATTCAATTCCCAGCGAAAATTCATAAAGCTCCTTTTCACACGATCCATAAAATCCCATCTCACACGGCCACAGTTTTTGTCAATCTCCTGGGGCAGCCGTTTTTTTATGTCTTTTAGAACTCTGCCTTTTGACAATCTGGTTGGCAAAATCTTCTGGGAAAAAAAGTCAAATACCCCTTCAAGATCAAAAAATTTGGGAGGATCCCCAATCATATAATAAAGATTGCTATCGCTTACTATGGCCTCGTCAGAGCGGAATCTCTCGAGCTTGATATCAAAAAGCTCGGTGGAAGCCTCCACGATGGCATCAATTATCTCATTGGTCCTTTCCGAATATCTCTTAGAAACCCTGCAATGTTCCTCATTCAAGCGATCTTCTTCTTTCATCACCCAGTCATCAAATGTCCGTACAATTCCATCATGAAGCGCTTGTTCCATTATCTTCACATACTCGCCCACCGCTTTATCCTTATTGTCCTTGCCCGTCTTTTCTAGCTCTTCAAGCAAACGTGGAATCTCTTTCTGCTTGAGCCTATCCAAATCCCTGTCCAGCATATCAATTACTCTCTGGATTTCACCCTCGAAGTAATACCTCGTGTCTTCACGGTCCTGTTTAACCTCTTCCATTTTTTCCTGGAACGTTTTTATCTTCTTCTCCAGTTCTTCCAGTGGTGTCGCCACTGCCCTGGCTTCAAGCTGGATGGCAAGCTCTTCGTCAGGCAGAAGCTTCTTTGCCGATCTCACCGCACTCTCGAGTACTGTCTTGCCCTTTGCTTTCATGAGAAACTCGCTGAGCACCCGATCAA
>QMLZ01000262.1 GCA_003646995.1 Deltaproteobacteria bacterium
AAGTATTTTCTCAGCTACGGATCCCGAGTCCACTGCATATGTTCCTTGTTGTATCGCCTCCTTTACGGCTCGGACCTTTGCCACCCGCTCAGGATCATCTTTATCCATAACCTCTTTTACCGTGTTGAATGCCATCGAAATATCGGATATCTCCACCTTAGTGTCCTGTTGTTTCTGATCTGAAACTTGGTCAACAGCCGTCAACTCCTGCTTTGACTGCTTGACATTTTGAGATTCAGGTGAGTTTTGCACCAATGATAGGTTCCTATATATCTCATCAATTTTCATAAGGTAATATACCTCCGTTTTTACTAGTCTATGTCGCTATCTCTTGATTCGATCCCACGGCGAATTTGCAATTCCTTAGCATAGGCCCCCTTTTCGGGAGGCTCTTTCTGTAGTTCAGAAATAATCTTGTGGGATAGCTGGCTTAAAACCTGCTTTCTTCTTGCCTCAACAGAAATATCTACGAAATCCGAGGAAGGCTGCACGGGCTCAATACTGGCATCCAGAAGATTTGCCCGTTTTTTCAGCTGATTACCATACACCTTCAGCACGTTCCTTATCTGATAGGTGGTGATGGTCATGGTTTAGCCCTCCGATTGATTAATCGGCCGGCAATTTTCTCAACTTAAGAACTTTTTGGTGAGGGTTCGATGGACGAAACAAAAACCAAGCAGCATAAAACAGGTCCTGACTAGCTTGCCAGCCTCGGCCTCTCAATACCTTGTTTCTTGATCTTTTCCACAAGAGTAGTTCGATTCATCCGAAGTAGTTTGGCCGCCCTATTCTTGACCCAACCTGTTTTTTCAAGGGCACTTATGATCAACTTTCTCTCATATTCGTTTACCGCCTGACTTAGGGAAACCCCTTCTTCAGGGATTTCGGTACTGGAAACTCCAGCCCTTCTATGCCACGCCGCGATTTTCTCTGGAAGGTCTTGGGTGCTTATATAATCGCCATCAGTCAGGATTACCATCCTCTCTATTACATTCTCCAACTCCCGCACATTTCCCGGCCAGTCATATTCCTCCAAAGCCTGTAACACTTCTCTTTCGATCCCCTTGATCTTTTTCTTTTTGGCTCTGTTCATTTGCTCAAGGAAATGGTTCACAAGCAGCGGTATGTCGCTCTTGCGCTCCCTTAGAGGCGGAAGCTGGATTGGGATCACCTTTAGCCTGTAATATAGGTCCTCTCTAAACCTCCCTTCCTCAACAGCCTGTTCGAGGTTCTTGTTGGTGGCGGCAATGATACGGACGTCACATTTTATGGTCCTTGTTCCTCCGAGTCGTTCAAACTCTTGTTCTTGCAAAACCCTCAAAAGCTTTACTTGCAGATGGGGGCTCATCTCAGCAATCTCATCCAAAAAAATGGTACCACCATGAGCCATCTCAAAACGGCCTATCCTTGTTCTTATGGCATTGGTAAACGCGCCTTTCTCGTGGCCGAAAAGCTCGCTTTCCAACAATTCCTCAGGAATCGCCCCGCAGTTGACTGGAATAAGTGGCTTGTCCCGCCTCGCGCTGTGATAATGGATTGCTCTGGCCACAAGTTCCTTCCCTGTGCCTGATTCTCCCAGTATTAGGATCGTACTATCAGTGTCAGCAACCTTTTCTATGGTACGGAAAACCTTGTGCATGGAAGGGCTGTCGCCAATAAAATTCTCGAACTTGTACTTTTTCTTCAACTGTCTCTTTAAGGCATAGTTCTCTCTCCTAAGATCCCTAAACTCAATGGCCCTCTTTACTACCATTAAGACTTCTTCCATTTTTACTGGCTTTGCCAGATAATCAAAGGCCCCCGCCTTCATTGCCTCGACAGCGTTGCGGATACTAGCATAGCCTGTCAGTATTATGCCGATACTTTCAGGTTCATTCTCCACAAGATGTCTCAACACAGTCATTCCATCAACTTTGGGCATATTAAGGTCGATCAAAACAACATCATAGAAACTTTGGTCGATCTTCCTGATGGCTATCTGGCCATTTTCAGCTGTGTCCACCTCAAAGCCCTCTTTGCCCAGGTACTTGGAGAAATGATCCCTGATCTTGGACTCGTCGTCTACAACCAGTACTTTTTCTTTACCCATACCGCCCAGTCCTTGGATTTAGTGATTGCTGGTTTTCCTCTCCCCTTAAGGTTGGGCCCTTACCTTTGAACCATACCTTGGCAATTCTTTTTACAGACTAGCCAAAAATTTGTCCACAATCTGCAAAGCGCCAAATTTTTAACATATTTTTCATAAATTAGCAACTATTTTCTAAAACTAATATGCTCGACCTGGGAGGACCGTATTGGGTTGGGGTACAAAGGGGTATGGTTTGTTCGTTCAAAATACTTGGCATTGCCGGGATGAGAGATAGAAAAAGGCTTATTCGGGATCAGGAAAAACCGGGTGGCGGGTGCTGAAACAGGAATTAGCTAGCACCAGTTGTCTGCCTGTCTTCTTGTTTATATTAATCAAGATAGGCCCTAACAGATTTATACTCATTTTTCGCGCCTGACCCCTCGGAATAGTGACAAAGGCAAAAAGGGCCATGTGTTTGCCTTCGTCTCCTTCCAGGAGCCTTTTTTCCGAAGCTGGGAAGGCCTCAAGGTAATCCTTTTTTACCATCAAGGGATTCATCATAACAAAAGCAAGCTCAGGAGAATTTACAGACTGAAGCCAGCAAAAAGGTGAACCCGGTTTATGCTCTAAAATAACGAACTTTTTTTCTTGGGGGAATCCCAAAATCCCTTCGGGAAAATGGATTATCCGATTTTCATCAACTTCAATTTCCCCGAAACGGCTGGTCTCGATCAGCACTTCTTTTTCCCTCCCTTCATTTTGGCCAGATTTCGGCGCAGCGCTATCCTGAGCCACTTTCAGTTCCCTTTTCCTCAATTTTTGTCAGTTCATCGTATAGCTTGTCCAAGTCCTGAGGCACCTTTGCCGCTTTAACATTTTCTTCAACAATAGCCTCATAGATTTCCGTCCTGTGAACCGATGTCTGCCTCGGGGCATCAATCCCCAGTCGCACCTGATTACCCCGTATCTCCAGGACGGTAACAGTGATATTACTCCCGATAGTGATACTTTCATCCACCTTCCTGGTTAAAACTAGCATCGGCACCCTCCATGGCACATGATCTAGGGTTTGAAAAGCACTTGGGGCTGGAAGCCCTTAATTAAAGAAAATCAACTAGGCTCAATTGCATGACCTTCGCTGAAGAAGCAAGGGCAGCCTTGTAAGCCGTTTGTTTAGTGGTTAGATCCATTACTGCCTGGGCGATATCAGCATCCTCCAGCTTTGACTTCCTGTCTTGGTAGTTCAACTTTAGTTCAGCGATAATATCACCTTTCACCTCAAGCTGAGTTTCTTTAATACCCGTATCGGATATAAAGTCGTTGATCCTATCCATGTAAGTGTCCAATCTTCCAATCGCCGTCTCGATACCGTCTATATCATTGCTTTCCAATGCGGATTTCAAGTCCAACAGGCCTTTAAAGATATTTCCAGATCCAGCCGCAGGGTCAGACCAATCAAAATTATGGTCACCAAAAATTTCCTCCCCATCCCTCCCTATTTCCACATCTTGGTCCTTGCCTATCCTGATGGCAAAAGGTGTCCCATTGCCGTTATAATTAACCTGTGCAACCGTCCCACTTTCATCCAGGTCAAAGGGTGTTGTGGCAGTATCTGTGCCGCCGAAAATATATCTGCCACCTACTTGAGAGTTCGCCAGGGCAAGTATCTGGCGAATATATCCGTCAACCTGCACAGCGGCATTGGCCCTCTCTGTTGCGCCCTGGGTAGCATTGGCCATTTGTATGCAAAGGGCCTTCGTCTCACTCAATATGCTATGAACTTGACTGAGGGCGGATTCCCCAGCTTGCAACCATGACTTACCAACGGAGATATTTCTCTCAAGTTGCCGGACATTTTCCAAAGACGCTCTGAGGTCCAATACATTTACAAGGCCAATGGGATCATCAGATAGTTTGTTTATCCTCTTACCACTGCTGACTACATTACTTGCTCTGACCATCTCCTCTGTGGCCCTGTCAAGGTTTATCCTGATGTTGTCATACATTGTCTTGTTGGCTATTCTCATGATGTCCTCTCCATGACATCTCTTATCTTATTTCCAATAAGGTCTTGAACATTTCATCGCCGGTGGAGATCAACTTCGCCGCAGCCGCATAGGCATGCTGATACTTTATTATGTTTGTCATTTCTTCGTCTATTGATACCGCCGAAATATTGTCCCTTGTTTGCTCCAACTGGTTTACTATGACCTCGGTATACTCCCTTGACCTTGTGGTGCTTTGGCTGGCAACCCCAATGGAACCCTCAAGCCCATGCAAATAATCGTCCAATGTAGTGGAGACCAATTCCCTCGATGGTGTACTGCTGCCCCGCTGGTAGTTAAATCGAATCATATCAATGGGGGTATAAGGAAGGTTGGTCATGTCAAGGGCGTTGGAATTGTCACCTGTGGCAATACTTCCATCAGAAGCAACCTTCCCGGCAGCAATAAGCCCCTTGTTGTCTTTGAGCAATGGATTTACCGCGATAAATTTCGCATAATCTCCATCTTCGGGACTGCTTCCGGTAAAGAAGGTATTTATCCCAAGGGCGGCCAGTACATTGGTGGGTCCGGGTTCATCCGAACCGGGTTCGGGTTCAGGCACGGGAGAAAATGCGAAGGTATAGCCATCACAGCCATCATCAAGGCTAA
>QMLZ01000263.1 GCA_003646995.1 Deltaproteobacteria bacterium
AGAGAGGATTCCTCACACCCAATCTCTTTATTTCATTGATAATGCGGCCTGGCATGGCACCGACATAGGTCCGCCTGTGCCCCTTTAGCTCAGATTCATCCCTCATCCCTGCCATGGACAGCCGGGTAAATTTTCTGCCTAGGGCCTCGGCTATGGCCTTTCCTACCGACGTCTTTCCCGTGCCTGGAGGACCCGAAAAACACAGAATGGGCCCACTAACATTCTGAATAATATGACGTTTCTTGTCTCGAATTTTCTTAACTACTTCCCTGAGTTCGTCGAGGTTGATGGGCTTTGTGAGGTAATGGGCAGCGCCGTGCTGCAATGCCTCGACCGCTGAGCTTACTGTTGCATACCCGGTAAAGATTATGGTCTCCATGTGTGGAGCAATCTTCTTGACCCTTTCCAATAACTGCATCCCATCGATCTTTTCCATCTTAAGATCTGTCAAAAGAAGATCAAACTCACCTACCACAAGTTTTTCCAGTGCCTCTGAACCATTTTCAGCAACAGCAACTTCATAGCCCTCCTTTCTTAGAACATATTCTAAATTGGTGCGGGCAACAGCCTCATCATCCACCACTAGGACCCTGAACGGTTTCATGGAGCACAGGGTTCTCACGGCCAAAAATTCCAGAATGCGTTCCTTTACAGACTCAAGCCCGTAATGGTAGCTATCTAATGTCTGCTTGGCTCTGTCCAAATCCAGGTTATCATCTGTATATTTATTCCATGGCAGAGAAGTGAGATATTCCAGGTAGGCGATCTCAATCGCATATTCAGGAGCGGCCGGATCCGTCTTAGATAGTCTTTCAATTTCCTTCTCAGCGACGGCTAAGCCGTAGTCGGGGAGGCCAGCATTATCAACTGCCTGGCGTAGCTTCTCCAGGTCAGGCATCTCTAATATTTCATTCTTACTCTTCTTACTCTTACCAAAAAAACCCATAAAAGAATCCCCTTTTTACTTTAAAACTCGCTTAGCTACGCATAAGTTCATCTCCTGATTAGGAATTTTATAATACACAAGATCTAAAACCGTTGCAACAAAAAGGTCTTTGAGCCATTTCAATAAATTAAACAAATACCAATACAAAGATTTCAGCCCCTCCCGCCTTACGCACTTGGACACCAGTATTGAGATTGCAATTTGCAACAATAATGTAACACTTTTGCATGCTTTCTAATGTATTGAATTTACTGCTAATTTTGCTAACTATCTAATAACTGGTTGCACAATGCAACAGCGAGTAAAGAGATCTCAAGAAGGCAATAAATCGATGATTTTATTGTCATATCAATATGTTAGACTCCCGCAATTAGTTTTGGTATCTGGCTTGCTTATATAAAAGGTAAATGCTGATAGAGATTACAATACTAGGAGGGAATAACCATGAGATGGATAGAAAAGTTTAGGAGGGTTTTCATGGCAGCCTCTTTTGCGGAAGCGGGAGAATGGGACACGGCGAGAGAGATGGTAAGGGAAGGTGAGACAAAAAGGCTGAGCAAAAGGGTCAGTAAAAGGACTGCCCGCAGGCTACGCCCTATGGCTCGTGTTTACAAGGCTTGATCAAGACACACAAATCAATCTTTAATTAGGAGGACTGGAAATGCTGAGCAAGATAAAGAAAAGGTTTGTTAAGAATAGGGACGTTGAATTAGAGAAAAAGAGCACCCTTACCGAACGATTCCACAAGACAATGGAGGCCATCACTTTTGCTGAGGCCGGGGCCCCACAGGCAGCTCAACAGATCATTGAGGAGTATGAAGCAGAGCCAAGGAAGGTCTTAGTTGTGGGCAAAGAGGAAATCTTTTCAAAGCATGTTATGGATTATGCCTTGGGGTTCGCTGAAAGGATGGGCTATGAAATAGTAGCGCTAAATATTCTACCCTTGCCTACGGATTCTCCCAAATTGGCTCCTTATTACAGCCTTATTAGTGACGATTTTAAAAACAAGTGTGAAGAGAGTGTGTCAAATTTTTATAATGCCTGCAAAGAGAGAGGAATAGGGTTTCAGCACGTGGTTAAGATTGGAGACCCAGAGCAGTGCATTAAAGAAACTCACAGGGAAATAAAGCGGATAGAGTTTGTCATTTGTGATCCCGATTTGTGTCCTAGCATGGCTGATGAGGTGGAGGAGGGGATCATTCCGGTGTTTTGCTTGGCTAATGTCTAAGGGAGGGACTATCCGCTTTGCTTAGAGGATGACAGAAACGGGGGGTGCCAAAATGGATAGACATTTCTTGTTTGGTATCGCATTAATTCTGTGTTGCTTTTTTCTGTGCTTCTTTTTCCGCAAGGAAAATAAAAAATGAAAAATCTTCTTTGGTGGCCTTAGCGATAAACATCCTTCCGAAGGAGAGCAAAAGCTCATCAGCCCTTTCCTGGCCCCAGAGGAATCACGCCAAATTCCCGTCTCTTTTAATTGCAATTATTTCACGCCATAAAAGAAATATATAACCGTTAGCATTACTACCAGGAAGATGATGGTCATGAAAGCACCGGCCTTGGCGTAGTCAACGGTGCTATACCCACCCGGGCGCATGATTAAGGCGTTGACCTGATGGGTGGGGAGCACAAATGTGTTGGAGGCGGACAATCCCACAACCAAAGCCGCCATTCTGGGGTCTCCTCCTGCCATAACTGCCATATTCATACAAAGGGGCACAAGCAAGACAGTGGCTCCTACGTTGGAAATGACGAGGGTAAAAAACGAAGTCATCACGCCAACTATGGCAAGTAAACCAATAGGTGAGACTTGCCCAACAATGTCCAGTACCTTCTTTGCAATGAATGCGGCAGTGCCTGTTTGTTCAAAGGCAATTCCCAGGGGAATCAATCCACCCAGTAAAAACACAGTCATCCAGTCTACTGAATGGTAGGCCTCGTCAACAGAAAGCACACCGGTGATAATCATCCCAAGAGCCCCAGACATGAGAGCAACCGACAGACGGACATCGAAGAAAATTATTTGTGTCAGCGCAACCACGAGCCATATGACAGCCCACTTGGCCTTTTCAGGCCTCAAAATCTCGCCCTCTAAGGGGGTCGCAAAGGTTAGAATACGGGGCTGGGGTAAATTTTTTATCCTGTGGAAACGGTCCCATGGACCCTGCAGCAGTATCGTATCTCCCATCTTAAGCTTTACATGATTAATCCCCGCATAGTAAATTCTTGAGCCCTTGTTCACAGCCACAGGATTGATTCCAAAGCGCTCCTGGAATTTTGTCTGTCCCAGGGTCTTACCAATGAGCTCGGAACGAGGAGACACCACTGTTTCCACAAGACCAGCGTTAGTTCGGGCGAACTCATCGGCAAAAAAATCAAGCCCGGCCTTTAAGGCCCACCCCTTGTCCTGAGCGAGCCTCTGGACCCTTTCGAGCGCTCCCATTATCACGATGTCATCCCCAGAAGATATGGTATCAGCCTTGGAAGCGGTCAATTTCTTCTTGCCTGTCTTCACGTTTCCTATTGCAACCACCGTCACCAGGTAATGCCTTCTTATATTTAACACCTCAAGCGTCTTGGGACCATCGAAATCCTCTGGAATATGGAGCTCATAGGGCTGGTCGAGGGCCTGGTATTCTTGTACCAACATGGCCGTTATACCCTTGTCTCCCTCTCCTTTGCTGGCAGGAAGCACAAATTTACCGAAAAGGAGAAAATAAAGCACTGCACTGGAAAGCAGACACACACCGATTGGTGTCTGAGTGAACAGGCCGAAAGGCTCCAGCTTTTTGCCACCTAAAACCAGGAGGTCATTCAAGAGAATAGTTGGGCTTGCTCCAACGAGGGTCAAGGTTCCACCTATGATGGCGCAAAACCCCATGGGCATGAGGAGCCGGGAAACAGGGATATCCAGCCGCTTGGCAATACGCTGGGCCGCAGGAAGAAAAAGTGCAGCAGCTCCAATATTTTGCATCATTGATGAGATTAAGCCTACTGTCGTAGCAATAAGGGCCATTATCCGCCTTTCGCTGTGCCCGCCAACTTTGATTATTGGAGCAGCCACCTTATTCATAACACCAGTCTTGTCTAGCCCTGCCCCTATAATTATTACGGCTATGATTGATACAACCGCGTTACTGCTCAGGCCAGAGAAGGCTTGCTGTGGAGTAACGAGACCTATCAGCGGCAAAAGCACCATCATAATGATGCCTACCACATCAACCCGCACCCATTCAAAAACGAACAGAACAATGGCAAATGCAAGCACAATCAGAGTAAGAATCATGTCAGTTGTCATAGCCTATTCCTCCGTCTCACTAATTTTGAAGTGCATCCGGCTCTGGACTTCGCAGACGGATGCATTTCACTTTGAAACAAAGACAAGCTATCCCTACCAGATTGTGAAAAAAATTGCAAGAAAGTAAATAAGGCAATCCACTATTCTGTGGGTGAAAATTGATCATGAATAATCTGGTGGATGCACATCACAATGAACCTCCTTTACCCCAGGGATGGAACCCACTATATTAAGAACCTTAATCCAGCGATAAGCAACAATTTTTGTTGAATGAAGGGCTCAAATGGCCTATAATTACTGGATAAAAGCGATTCTTACCCAAAGGAGGTCATTCATGCAAAAAGTGAAAAGTAGGATTCACAAGAAACTTAGCCCAAGTTTGGCAACCAGAAAGCATTTTTCATTAATTTTCAGTGGTTGTTGTTCCATAAGTTACTGAAAATTTTAGATTTGATTGCAAAGAGATAAGAT
>QMLZ01000264.1 GCA_003646995.1 Deltaproteobacteria bacterium
CTTCTATGATTCGTTGAAATCCCTATCTCAGAAAATAAAAGCCACCCTTCCTCTTGAGTCTTTGAAGTATTTGGAGAACCTGGGGCAAAGTCTCCATATCGGCATCAAACCTTACAAGCCGTATGCTAAATTTAGGGAGATCCTGAATCGAGTCAATCACGCTGCAGTAAAAAGAAAAACCCTGGAAATCGTCTATCACACAATGAGCCGCAAGAAGGAAAGTCGCAGGAAAGTGGATCCATACAGGATATGGTTTTTCAATGGTACGTTTTACTTAATAGGTTATTGTCACAAGAGAGGTGAAATCCGCATATTTGCCCTGGATCGAATCAAATTGCTCCATGAGACAAAGGAGACATTTGAGGTGCCGGAGGATTTCAACTTTGAGGAGTTTATGGGGAGGAGCTTTGGTGTCTTTAAAGGAGAACCGGTAAGGGTGAGGATATGGTTTTCGCCAGAGGTGGCAGGATACGTGAAGGAAAAGATATGGGTTAATGGTCAGGAGATACATAAGCAGGGAGATGGATCAATCATATTCGAGGCCCAGGTGGAGGGAATACAGGAGGTGAAGTTTTGGGTGATGAGCTGGGGAGCAAATGCCCTGGTGCTTGAGCCTGAATTGTTGAGGGAGGAGATTAGAGCCGAGGTTGAGATAATGTTGCGTAGATATGAGAGTGGTGCACTAGGGGAAGAAGAGCAAATCAAGGTCTGAAGAGCACTCTTTTGGCACTTCCTTTAGACCATTAAAGGGGCATTCACCCTTTTTCTCCCTGCCCAGAGGTAGACAGACCAATCAAATGTGCAAGGAATCCTATGGATTATCGATCGTAAGCTTCTTTTTCCAATAACTCAAGAGAACCGTACCAATGGAACAAAAGCTAATCCCTTTTCCAATCAAACCTAACAAGATAGTTATACTCCTCTCGTTCAATCTTGATGGAAAGATCTTTCCGGAACTATTTGAGGAAATAGGATTTTCTGCCTTATGGGCGAAAAGCTATGGAGAAACTGAGAATCTTCTTAGGCATAATAAGCCAGATGTGGCCATCCAATGGCAGGCACACCCTAACGACCATTCTATCTTGGAGCTTGTGAAGAAATATTGGAAGGAAACACCTGTTTTGCTTTGCCTAAACTACAATGGCAAACTCCCGCCGGATTTCAAAGAACTCGGGTATGCTGGCTACCTTACCATCCCAATGAGTATGCAAGAGCTTTTTGAAAAAATGTATGCAATCCTCACCCAAAGAAAAAGGGAGCTACTTATGGAGCTTTGGCAGAAGTTAGAATGACATAAAAGGAGGAAATCGGCGCCTATGAATAGCGTCTTTCCCATGATCCTGGCAATCGAAAATATTCTCAAACAGCCACTCTTTCATGTGAACAGTCTCTTTATCTGCGCATATTACCCCTCTACCTTCTCTCCAAACAATTTCTGGATCTCGGCCTTTAGATCTTCTGCAAGATGTCGGTACTCTGATGTGGCCAACTTCTTCTCAAGTCCCCTGGCAACAGAGGAGTAATACCAGAATTGAGACTCCTTTCCCCTCCTGAACCTTTTCCAGACCACCTCCCCAATTCTTTGATACTCCGAAGCAATGGATCTCAGATTGTCAAGCTTGTCAGCACATATCACCAGTAGGACTTCAATGGATGCAGAGGCCAAGCTATCAATGGTGTGTTGTTTCCGTTCCTCCCATGGGAGTGACTTGTCTGATTCTGAAGCCCCTTTGACTATATTGGCAATACTCTCTCCAAAAATTTCTCTGATTTCCTCAAAGGTTACGTCAGTATCCTCTATGGTATCATGGAGGATGCCAGCGACTATAACCTCCTCAGGGGCCCCTCCTTTGGCGAGAATTATCCCGACAGACAAGGGATGTACTATATACGGTATTTCAGTACCTTTTCTTAACTGTTTCTCATGCGCTTTTACAGCAATCTCTATTGCTCTGTTAATCATAGAAGCACCCTCAGCTCTAGTCTTGTGGGTTTCCTCTGGCATTTCAACTTCTTGGTCTGTAATCAGCTTGCACTCGTTCCAGCTTGCCGAGTAACTACTTCTCCATAATTATTACCTTTCCCGGGCAAACTACTTATTTCTATCATCACGTAAGGTCCTTTTGAGATAGCGCTGCAAAGATTCTTCATTCAGGCAGGCAACTCTGCGGGCAGAGCCGTATAGGCGTCCCGAATACTTGAGGAAATTCTCGGCATCTCTTGTACCACATTCGAAAAATTAGGGTGTACTTTCTCCCAGGCCTTTTCGGCTGCTGTCAAGCCAGCTTTTACAGCAATAGATGTTGCGAATGAGGCAGTAATGCCCAACCACACGGGTGCTCCCAAGGAGGAAATGGCAATCACACTCCCTGATACAATCCCCCCTTTCCCCATGTGGTAAACCAAAGATTTCCAACTCATCTCACCTTCTTTCACAGATTTATACATCCCGTAAGCTGCTGCTGGCAGCAAAACGGGGTTCCCGGATGCTACCGCACAAAGGGCCATTGATCCTGACAAATAGGCCATCATTGACTTGTTTGGCTTTTTCCTTGCTATCAAGAACGGGATTATCGACAGAAAACCACCAAGAATTTCTGGCCCGTTAACAGTCAGAGCATCAGCGAGGTACATCTTTGACACACCAAAGGGAGATAGCCACTCGCTGATCTTGTTGAATGTTTCCTGAGACATGGAGAAAAGAGGATTGATCCCCGACACGGAGAGCATATCCCTAAATAGATGCTCAGCGGCCTCATATAGTTCCCGGAAAAAACTATCATTTGGAGAGACGTCCCTTACGGCTTGATAGGCTTCATATATAGAATGGTGCCCATCTATCAAATGATGGTAAAGGGATCCGCCTATATGGGTGTTATTGTATATAGAGTCTATTGCCTTATCGTAGAGGTCAAAATTGCTGTTGAACTCACGAGCAAGCCATTGTGCCAATTCATGTCCTAAACCTCCTGCAAGCATCCCTTGCGCTGCGTCCGCACCAGCATCAGTTGCCCATAAAAACAAGTTCTTTTTCGCTTCGGGCGACCATATCTCAATAATACCACCATCTCTGAACCGGACACCGGTGTCTCTTTCCCTAATCCTGCGTTTTAGTTCCCTGTCCAAATCCATCACAAAACTCCTCCCCCTTTTGAAGAGTCTTTTCGTTTAAGTAGCTCTGAAGCTTTTTCAACGTGAAAGGCATAATTGGAGAGGATATCAACAAGCTTTCTATAATCTTCCAAAGCCAGATTCCCCGAAATCTGTTGTTCCCAGCCTTTCATCACCGCATTTACACACTCAGTACATGTTTCATCCAAGATTTCTCTGAGCGTTCTCCCCTTCTCATCCAATGGTTCTTTATAGAGACGAAATATTATAGTCTGATAGAGCATTTTCAATTGCTCCTTGACTTTTTGTTTTTCTTTCTCCTTTTCCCTGTCCTTAGTGACAAAAAATACCAGACTTCCTAGTAGTAGAGAAGCAATAGCGGCAGGGGGGAAAACAGCGGCCAATGCATACTCCAAGGTATGCCATCCTGCTGCGAGAGCTAATGTACCAGTTAAGGCCGTGGCGATAGAAGCTGCTACTACTTGGGTAGAGGGATGTAATTCCATAGATAAACCTGGGCCAGAAAAACCAGAATACCTTGAAAACCAAGTCAACTCGTCGATATTAGGGCTATTCTCAGATACTTTTTTCTTCCATTCTTCTTCAAATCGACTTTTCTCTTCGCTGATTATTTGCTTGAGGTCTTCGCCCAAAACATCAACGATCTCTTCTTTGAAGATAGATTCTAAAGTAGTACCTGCCCAAGACGCAGGATGATCATCTTTCTCCCTCTTCTTCATAGATATCGTCACACCCGATTCTTCGCTCTTCCACTGTACATCGGGAATATATCTTTCAGTTAAGCCTTTAATGCTACTTGCAACCTTAGCGAAAGGCTTGACAAAACTGTCCGTAGCCATTGCTGTCATTGTCAGCCTTTCCTCAATTTTTCTGAGGATTGCAGTCTCTTTTTCATCAAAATACTCGCCTACTCTGTCGAAAAGGTTGCTCAAGAACGCATTCTGACTTGACCTTGCGAATTTTTCCAGATCTGCTTCCCGCCTAGCCATTGTCTCTGAATATGAAACATAGGGAGATAACTTCGCTCTAATTTCTTCGGCCAAGGCTTTCAATCTATCTCCACTCTTATAGAGATCTAACTCTAGACGTATCTGCTCTTCTTTGCTGCCTTCTTTAGGTGAAGACACCGCTTCCAATACACCCATGGCCTCAGCTCGGATGGATTCGAATGAGGGGGCGAATGAATCAATAATATTCTGAGCCACATTCTGATCCTTAGTCTTTAACTCATCGAAAAATGACAAGAGAGGTTCCTCCTCAGCAATATTTTTTGCTTCGTCCTGAATCCCTTCTAGAAACCCACCCATTATATGATCCTCCTTTTTCATGAGTTGCACAGGCTGATCATCCTCCAATTATGGATATCCCGTAATTCCTCGGGTCAACTTCCAGTTGCTTTTGGATCACTGTTTTCGTAATCGGCCTGAACCTTTTTCAACTTCATCAAAAACTCATGCTCGCTAATTACGCCTTTCTCCATCAGCAACTGAGCAAGTGCATCGACCATCACTGAATTGGCCATAAGCATCTCCTTAACCGTGACAACCTCATTGGGATCAA
>QMLZ01000265.1 GCA_003646995.1 Deltaproteobacteria bacterium
AGTTGATATCCTACATTGTATAAGCCCACCACGGAGAGGGGAACAAACATCTGGAGGATAAAACGGTCCGCTAATGCAAGTATCCAAGCACCTAAGAGATGAGGGACTAGTGGGAAACCGAATGAAAGCGATTTTTTTAATTTGCTGGCCGAAAAGGAAGGGGCCGCCTCTCGGAGAGCCAACGCTAGGGACAAAATAAAAAATATCAGACAACCAAACATTTGTCCTCTTATCTTTCCCAGAGCGCCTTGCCGGAGGAAAACCACAAAGAATACTATCAGTGCCGTTGTCACCAAGAATTTGCTTAATTGAATGAAAGTGTATAATACAGCTTGCTCGCGTGCCCGGTATAATCCTAATAAGATTGATAAAGGGATAGAGAAAAATGGAATCCATAGAGCGAGTTTTATATAAGGATCGAAAGGGATATCTTTAAGTATAAGAGGGAAAATAGACTTTCCAAATACTAACAGCAAGGCTGTAATAAGGCCTGTACTGATAAGTGAAAATGTGAATACAGTACCCAAATAGTTGCGCAGTTCATCTCTCTTATCAGCATACTCAAAATAGAATCGATTAACAGCTCCAGCTTGCCCCATTTCGTAGACAATGGATAGGACTTGTACAATAGAATTTACTACAGCAACAATCCCATAATCGGCTGGACTGAGAAAGCTCGTATACAGCGGTACAAGCAAGAAAGCAGCACCTCGTTGGAGTATGTTGCCCAGGCCATAAATCACCGTATGTCTTGCCAGTCTCTTAAGTAATTCGAGCATAAAACATCCCTATGAGCTATCCCCATACCGGGAAGACGCGACCGTCATTTTCTTTCCCCGATGACACGGGCGGGCGTGCCAACAGCGATGGTGTAAGGGGGGATATCGTGGGTAACTACACTTCGTGCCCCTACAACGCATCCTTCATGTAGCTTCACCCCTTTTAAGACAACGCTTCCGCTACCAATCCAACAGTCGTCTTCGATAACCACAGGCGCCGTCCTCGCTGCTTGCTGGTTAATCCGTCGATTCCGGGCTATTCCGTGATCTCCTCCAATCACATGAACGTTGGGAGCCAAGATAACATCATCACCTATGGAAATATCCTTGCCTTCAATAATGGAGCCCTGGCCGATCCATACACGCTTCCCAATGACTATCCTACCCGCGTCAGGAGATGATTTGATAACTACATAATTACAAATTGTCGTATCATCACCTATATCAATGCGAGCTCCTGGATTGCGGATCTCTACACTATCTCCCAAAAAGACATTATTACCCAATTTAATAGTAGCCCTTGAGTTGCAATATAACTTCACTCTTCGTCCGATGGTAACAGCATCCCCAACCGTTATTTGCCTGCCTCCTGCAATAGTAGGGAGTCCAAAGCATACAACCCCTTTTCCGCATGACCCCAAAAGTTTTCTGAAAATGTGCGACCGAAGTGTCGTAAAAAATCTAGTACTAATGATGAAAAGCAAGTTTAATGGCCGCTCCTGCACGACCAAATGTCGTAAGCGATTAATAACCTGCATATCAGGCTTGCTCAAGTGGACGTAAACACCTCCCTCATAAACGAGAATATCTTATTAAGAGCCTCCTCTCCTGTGCAATCTATGTAACGTTTCAAGAAGGACTGGATTTCTAGATTGTCTTTGGTAGGAAGCTCCTTAGAACTTGCCTTAGCCAGAGTCTCATGTAAAGAAGATTCATCCGGCACAAGATACGCGATCCTTTCATTCCAAAAAGGATTTTCGAGCTCCACATCAAAGAAACTTTCCCCCAATACAATCAAAGGTTTACCCATTATTAAGGCATTAAAGGCCACCGTTGAATTTCGAACGATTACGTAATCAGCTTCGTTCAAAGCTTTATTCAAATCATACCATGGGTGAAGTATCTGAAAATTTTGTGCTCCTTCCTTTTTAAATATCATTTCATATAGATTAACGAATTCTGCTTTTGTCCCAGGGTGCAACTTGATTAGAAGTTCAAGATTTCTACATTTTTTCACACTACGGGCAAGAATTCCTATCAATGCCTTTTTGCAATCAGCAGAGCAGGTACGGCTTGTTGGTTGGTCAATAAATAACAAGCGAACTCTTCCTTTCGGCTTAAATTGTTCTGCTTGTTTAAACTTGGGTAAGTGTGGAGCTCCTACCACAACAATTTGGCAACGAGTCCCCAACCCTGCATCTTTATAGATTTCAGCCTCTTGTTCGCCTTTAGCAAATAAGAAGTCAGTTTCAATGAAATAGTTTTCCACGTTGGGGAACGTAATACCCCTGCGAATGCTGAAGGTGGGTACGCCAAACTCTCGAGCAATAAGGCACAACTTGCGCCCTAGATTTGTAGTGGGAATACAGCTAAAAACAGCTTTAATATTTTTGCCCCTCTCAAATAACTGTCTTAAAAGGTACTCATTCAAAAGGTTTACAAATTCATTACGCCATAAATGAGTAAATAAAAACTGATAAAAGTTTTTGTGGAAAGATTTTTCTTTGTTAATTGCTCTTTTAGTAAATGCCAACTGTACAAGTGCATTCATCAGATACGACCACTTCATAGAACATTTGGAAAGATTGATTTGCATTAAACCCTCAAACAATCTTTCCTCTTCACCTTTGGTCTGATGAATTACTACCGGGCATAGTCCCAAAGCTGTTTTAGAATGTCGATATAATGGAAGTCCTAAATCAAAATACTTCCAATTCGGTATGTAGATAAGCAAGACAGGCGCTCTTCGAGTCAGTACAGGCTTCCAAATTGCTTCCCTTCTTTGAAAGCTCCTCCATATCCAACAGAAACTCTTTTTGAACACATCTATTCTACTCGCAGTCCTCGCTAATAGGATGGTTTGAGGGGACCTCTCGTTAACTTTCAAAGTGCCATTTTTGCAATATTGACGGAATGTGTTAGATATTTCATTGTCATGGTCCGTCACAATTGTAAAAATGTTATCGAGAATAAACTTCTTTATAAGTTCAGATTCGGTTTCCTCAATAATGCTGCAGATTTTTTTATACATTTCTAAATAATCGAGCATTTAAATCTCCCTAACAGATCAAGCGCCACTTGAGCGGCGTCCCCTTTTTGATATCACACGCCGCTCGGCGACCTAGTACTTCTTTTAGAAACTTGGGAGGTAAGCCATACCCGGGGCGAATGGAGCGCACGTTTTCCTCCGTGAACACCTCGCCTGCTTTCATGTCCTTCACCACGAACAGTGAGCGACGGAAGACTCGGCTCTTGGCTTCCTGTTTCCCTAGCTCATACCGCACTTCACCTAACGCCTTCTCAGCAGTTCGGATTGCTTCTACCATTGCCTTGAATTCGTGAGGTTCCAAGGAGAAGGCGGAATCGGGGCCAGGGATATCTCGCGACAGCGTAAAGTGCTTTTCTACAATGCATGCCCCTAATGCCACCGCTGCCACCGGTACGGCTATGCCTAAGGTGTGGTCGGAAAGTCCAACCGGCACCCCAAAGGCTTCTGCCAGGTGTGGAATGGTGCGCAGGTTCATCTCCTCAGGCGGAGCTGGATAAGCGCTGGTGCACTTGAGTAGTGCAATTTGCGTCGCTCCCGCGTTACGTGCCGCTCGTATAGCGTCCTCAATTTCACTCAAGGTAGCCATACCTGTTGAAATAATAAGTGGCTTGCCCGTGCTTGCCATCTTCTCGATGAGGGGTATGTCGACTATCTCAAACGAGGCCACCTTGTGGACGGGGACGCCCATTTCCTCCAAAAAGTCCACGGCGGTGGGATCAAAGGCGGTGGAGAAAAGGTCGATCCCTATCTCATCTGCGATCTCTTTCAGCTTCGGCTGCCACTCCCAGGGCATATAGGCTTCGCTGTAGAGGTCGTAAAGGGTCTTCCCCTCCCAAAGAGTTCCCTTGCCGATGCGAAAGTATTCCCTGTCGGACTGGATTGTAAGTGTATTCGGTGTGTAAGTTTGAAGCTTTACAGCGTCGGCACCTGCCTCCTTAGCAGCATGAAGGATCTTCACCGCTTGATCAAAGTCCTGATTGTGGTTGGCCGACATCTCGGCGACTATGTAAACCGGGTACCCGGAGCCAACAAGCCTGCCATTGATCTCAATATGACTGCTCATTTTCATCCTGACTCCCATTCCTCTGCAAAACGAAGTGCAGCGCTTCATGGCCTTTCACATCAGTTTTACCTATAAATTCGAAACCAGCTTTTTTGAAAGCCTTTACAGATGCCTTATTATCCGATTTTATGTAAGCATGAATTACATCCACGTCTGAGTTATTGAAAAATTGTTGGGTTGCAAGCCGTATCATTTCAGTCCCAAGTCCCTTGCCGCGAAACTTACGGTCAACACTAACTGAAATAATTGCTTCCTTACCATTAATGTCGAAGCGCACCTGCCCAACTGGCCTTTCGTTACCATCTATTGCTACAAGGATTTGACAATAAGCACTTGCGAGTTTTGACTTAAACCACTGGACGTGGTGAACCCATGGGATAGGATCCGAAGAGAAAGATACCGATCGCACCTCAGGATCGTTTGCCCATTCCCAGAGTAATCTGCAATCTTCTTCACGAGCTGCCCGAAGCCTTAGCCTTTCTCCTCTCAAGTGCATCAATACTCTTGCTACGCCATCACCGTCTACAAGCTGTTTTCCACGCCAAGCCATTTCTTTACGTATTTTCTTAGTTGATA
>QMLZ01000266.1 GCA_003646995.1 Deltaproteobacteria bacterium
CTGCATCTTATGTAATAGATCTCACCAGAAGGTTTAATATACGTGAAGGGGTGACAAAAATGGATGATACACTGCCCAATCGTTTCTTTGATGAACCATTAGGGAAAGAAAAAAAGGTTTTGAGGCGGGAGGATTTTAACAGGATGCTTGCTGATTACTACCGTTTGAGGGGCTGGTCAGAGCAAGGTGTGCCCCAGTAATCCATCCAGATATGTATGTGTGATTACCCACTGGGGAAATTTTGGGAAAAATTATCGTGTTTGGGTGCGTAAGGCATGTGAAAGGCGAAGAAAAGGACATATCCAATGGAGATTACAAAATCCGTCTTAAATTGATGTAGTTTTTCATCATGATGAATATATGCATCAATATACACGCCACTATTCCACTTGTCCATACAATATTTTTTGAGTAAAAAAACATATGAATAATAGCTATAACATTTCCTATAGTAAGCCTAATTGGTCACTAGTTTTGGAAGGAAAATTGGATGGTTCAATGCCCGCTGAAAAATCGCAAAAAACGGGATTTTCGTTCAGGCACTAATAAAAGAACAAGTATTGTCCTGCATGAAATAAGTTTTGGCACATATCTTGCTTACATAAAACGGAAATAGATATTATTGCACGACATACTAACTAACGGGAATTCGGGAGAGAGTGATGAACCCTTCTTTAAAAAGCGAACATATAAGTGAATTGCGTTCGAAGGTTTTGGCCAGTGGATACTCGAGTGGCACTTCATGCTATGTGGCATCAGCCAAAGGGGCAATGATCCGTGATGTGGACGGCAGGGAATTTATTGACTTTGCTGGTGGAATAGGGGTGATGAATGTCGGGCATAGTCATCCAAAAGTAGTTGCAGCCATCAAAGATCAGGCAGAGAAATTTACGCATACGTGCTTTATGGTTTTACCATATGAAGCGGCTGTGTTACTGGCTGAGAAATTGTGCGCTGTTACCCCGGGCTCTTTCACGAAAGCCGCAGTCTTTGTAAACAGCGGCGCAGAGGCGGTTGAGAATGCGGTTAAAATTGCCCGGTATTATACCAAGCGGCCTGCAATCATTACCTTTGAAAACGCATTTCATGGTCGCACCTTATTGACTATGAGCCTCACAAGCAAGGTCAAGCCTTATAAATTCGGCTTTGGTCCATTTGCCCCTGAGATTTATCGGATGCCGTATGCTTATTGCTATCGCTGTCCTTTCGGGCTTAACTATCCTAGTTGTAATGTTGCCTGTGCCGATTATCTTAATGAACTTTTTATAAGCCACGTGCCGGCTGAAACCACTGCGGCCCTCATTGCTGAGCCTGTCCAGGGAGAGGGAGGCTTTGTGACACCGCCCCCTAAGTATTTCCCAAAGTTGATAAAGATATGCCATGATAACGGGATTGTCTTTATCGATGATGAAATACAGTCTGGCATGGGGCGAACCGGCAAGATGTTTGCCGTGAATCACTGGAAAGTGGAGCCAGATCTTGTAACTGTCGCTAAAAGTCTTGCAGCGGGGATGCCTTTAAGCGCGGTAATTGGAAGAAAGGAGGTGATGGATGCAGTCCACCCATCGGGTGTTGGCGGAACTTATGGCGGGAATCCTGTGGCTTGTCGAGCAGCCCTTGCAGTATTGGATATTTTCGAAGAGGAAAACCTTCTCCAGAGGTCTGAGGTTTTAGGTAAAAAGCTAAGAGAACGCTTTGATACGTTACAAAAGGAGTATGAATTGATCGGTGACGTCCGCGGAATGGGCCCCATGCTTGCCCTGGAGCTTGTCAAGGACCGGGAAACCAAGGAGCCTGCGGCAGAGGAAGCAAAGGCCTTGGTGAAGTTTTGCTTTGACAAGGGATTGATTATCCTATCCTGCGGAAAGTTCGGTAATGTTATCCGTACATTGATGCCATTGATCATCACTGATGAACAACTGGAGAAAGGACTTTCCATCATGGAGGAGGGTCTCTCTGTTCTTTCAAAGTGATATGGATTCAATCAACAGCCTGATTTCTTCAATCTTAGCAGAGATCAAGCAGTGTATAGACCTAACATGAAATTACATGATTTTCGAGAAGGATCTCGGGTCAAGGGATTGCTTTGTCGTTCGTTCCTCACTCCTCGCAATGACGGCTCGCAACCATGGGTTTTCGTTCAGACACTATTTAGGCACAACCAAAACCATAATTATTGATGTTTAATTTGGGAGTTGTTATTCTGAACCAGAGCCCAATGGAAGAGGGCTAATTTCGATCAGTGGGTCTTAAACTCACCTAAATTCTATCAAAGGGTAGAAGATGTCCAGATGCCTTGGAATCGCAGGGATACAGATGGAAGTTGTCCGCGGTAAAGACAACTCAGAGAGGATGATGAAAAAGTTGAACACGGTTGCGGACTTTTTCCCTTGGGTGGAAATCGTGTTATTTAGTGAACTCTGCGTCTCCGGGCTGAACATTAATCTGGCACAGCCGATACCAAATCCGACGATCGATAAATTCTGTGAATGGGCCGTGAGAGAAAGGAAATGGCTTATCCCTGGGTCTCTGTATGAGAAAGATCATGGGAAAATTTATAATACTTCCATTGTTATTGCCCCTGATGGGGTGATAAAAGCTAAATACAGGAAACTTTTCCCTTGGGTTCCTTTGGAGGAAAGCGACGCCGGGGATAAGTTCTGCGTCTTTGATATCCCCGGGAAAGGTCGGTTTGGTCTCTGCATCTGCTATGATCAATGGTTCCCTGAAGTGATCCGCACCCTGGCATGGATGGGAGCCGAAGCCATTTTCAATCCAACTGCAACTTACACTTCAGACCGATCCCTCGAACTTATCCTGGCTCAGGCCAACGGGATTGTGAATCAACTCTACTTCCTCAGCATCAATGGTATTGGAGGGGGAGGTATTGGACAGTCGATTTTTGTAGATCCTGAAGGACGTATTTTACAGGTCTCAGGGGAACGGGAGATGATACTGACGGAAGTGATTGACCTAGACATTGTCTCTCGAGCTAGAGAATATGGCACCCTGGGGCTTTCTCATCTTTGGAAAGATTTTGGGAACTTCAAGCAAAAATTCCCTGTATATAAGGGAGACATTCGGAAGGGAGAAATTTTTAAGTCTCTTGGCAACCTCAAGGTTCATAAAAAAGTAGGGGATTAGAAAAACGGACGAGCTCTCCAGGTTGAAGCAGAAAGGAGGTGATAAATAATACTTCAAAAAAGGGAACCATGTTTACATTTGCAGATGAACAAAAATTTGCCTTTGGCGACTGCTCTGGCATCCGGGGTAGGTTGAGCCAAATTGGAAGAAAAGGGAGGGTAAAATGAATAAGAAAAAGATTCAAAACATTATTTTAACTCTGGCAGTAGCTATCTTGTTTGAGGCGGGCTTAGCCATTCACGGGCAGGCAGCTCAATTACCGAAAGATATCCTGCTATTTGCATCTACTGATAGCATCACAACATGGGACCCGAGTGCTGCCTATTCAACCGAGTCCTCTTACATGCCCAACATCTATGAAACCTTGATCTGGGTGAGCGCTCCAGGAAGTGAAAAGCCTTTTAAGCCTGGCCTTGCCGAAGACTGGCGGGTAGAGGAGAATGGTCTAAGGTGGACCTTTTACCTGAGAAAGGGGGTCAAATTTCACGACGGGGGCGTACTGAATGCTCAGGTAGTGAAGGATTCTATTGAGCGAACCATGAAAATGAAAAAAGGAGCTGCCTTCATTTTTGACCCGGTCAAGGAGATTAAGATTCTCAATGACTATACTGTCCAGTTTATTTTGAAAAAAGCAGCGCCATTTGACCGGATCATTGCCTCGGCCAATGCGGCCTGGATCATCAGCCCGAAAGCGGTCAAGAAGGAGCGGAAGTGGTTCGATGCCGGGCATGAAGCCGGCTGCGGGCCTTACGTATTGGAGAGCTGGAAGCCCGATGAGGAGATTATCTTCAAGAAATTCGATGGTTACTGGAGAGGCTGGGAAGGGCCGCATTTCAAGCGAATCGTAGTCAAGATCATCAAGGAGGGGACCGTGGCCGAACAGATGCTTGAGTCGGGGGTGGCTGATCTGGCAACTCGAATCCCCACAGAATCGGTGCGGACCTTTGATGCCAAGAAATGCTGCAAACTTTTAAAAGGACCAAGCTTCATGAATTATGCCATTCACATGAACACAACAAAACCACCCTTTAACAATAAATTGATCAGAAAGGCTGCCTCTTATGCCATGCCATACAAAGACATGATCGAGGTCTCCATGGGAGGGCTTGGGAAGCAGTCCGTGGGACCTATTCCTTGCGGGCAGTTTGGACATGACGACAGCCTCTATCAATACAGGTATGATCTGGACAAAGCTAAACAGCTCATGGCAAAGGCGGGCTATCCAAACGGGCTCAAAGAAAATGTTATCTTTACTTATGCTTCGGAAAATGTTACGGAGAAGGCCTTTGCCCCCCTGGTCAAGGAGGCACTGGCTAAAATTGGCATTAATGTGGAAATCCAGCCAATGATCTGGACAGCCCAATGGGAATTGGTGAAGGGAGATCCAGAAAAGGCCCAAGACATGGCTGCCTTGCTGTGGTGGCCCACCTTCAGCGATCCCTACGAAACGCTGTACAGCCTCTGGCATGTGGAGGAGAAGCCTTACTGGAACTTTTCCTATTACAAGAATCCTGAGTTTGACCGGACGATTCTAGA
>QMLZ01000267.1 GCA_003646995.1 Deltaproteobacteria bacterium
CCTAAATTTAGTATGGTCTCTTCAAGGGCCTTGGCGCATTGTAATTGACATTTTGGAAATGTGAGCCCGTAAAAACATCTTAAGCAGTAAGGAGGGGCAATATGCTCCACATCTAAAAGCATAGGGGTGTAAGGCTTTCTAAAACTTGTGCGGCCGGTAACAGAAAGTGCACCGAGGCTGAGCCCGTGATATGATTTCCATCTGGAGATAATCCGGAATTTCTCGGGCCTTCCACATGCCATATGAACCTGGCGTGCCATTTTAATGGCAGCTTCAACAGCCTCAGAGCCACTAGTCAAGAAGTAAAACCGGTTAATACCTTTGGGTGAATGCTCAGCCAACTTCTGGGCAAGTTTTTCCACAGGGGCATTTGTAAACATGGTGGGATGGGCATAATAACATATTGTCATTTGTTCTGTAACTGCAGTAATCACCTCTTCTACCCCATATCCTATATTCACTACAACTGGGCCACCGCTTGCATCCAGGTATTTCTTCCCCTTGGAGTCAACCAACCAATAGCTTTGGGCATAGTCTACTAACGGCAAATGCCCTTCTTTGCCTCTGTAAAAAACATTACTTTTCAGATGATCCATCCCTTGCTCCGCTAAGGTTCAAAATAAGCCTGGCTTCATTAGGTGTTGCTACTTCACGCCCCAGTTCTCTGGACAATCTTGCCATACGCTCCACCAGCATTTCGTTTGAAGCAAGTACACCCTTTTTGAAATATAAATTGTCTTCTAAACCGACTCTAACATGACCACCCATGAGTATGGCATGGGTTCCCATTATTAATTGGGCAGCGCCTATACCCGCCACTGTCCAAGTGCTATTTGAAGGAATTAGGCTTCTTAGATAAACTAAATGCTCTATTGCGGCTGGCTGTGCACCTTTAAGGCCCATAACAAAATCAAAGTGGAGGGGTTCCTCAGCCAAGCCCTTGTCTCTTAAAGAAAGAGCAGATGAAATCATTGAGACATCAAAAATTTCCATTTCAGGTTTTATTCCAAGCCTTTTTATTTCCTTGGCAAGCCCTTCAACCAGATCTGGAGGGTTTGAGTAGACAGAATCAGGGAAATTTACTGAACCAGTTGTAAGGGAAGCCATTTCGCAAGGTATTTGAAGTCTTGCTACCCTACTTTCCAAAGTGGCATTGGCCCTGCCACCTGTGGAAATTTGAATTATGAGCTCACTCCTGTCTCCAAGTTTTTCTATGACTTCTTGAAATATTCTAGGGTCATCGGATGGATTTTGATTTTTGTCCCTTACGTGGACATGAAGTATCGATGCACCCGCATCTTCACAACGCAGTGCGCATTCAGCTATTTCTTGGGGAGTGACAGGTAAATGGGGGTTTTGTTCTTTTTTAGGAACAGAACCTGTAGGGGCAACTGTAATTATCAACTTTTCCACGGCAAAATCTTTTTATTTTTGGTTACACATCCATTGCTTGAATAGCTTTTTCAATTTCCTTTGAAGTTGATATGGCCAATGGAGCCAGTTTTTTTTCAACTTCTGCTCGTGAATAACGCTTAGTAGGAACTGCAATGTTCAGGGCTGCTATGGCCCATCCTTGTTGATCCTTAATCGGGGCAGCTACAGATCTAAGTCCCACTGAAAGTTCCTCGTCGTTTATGGCATAACCTTTTTCTTTAACCTTCTCTAATTCTGATAGATATTCTTTTCTGCTGGTAATTGTGCGGTGGGTGAGTGGAGCGAAATCAGTTTTCTCTAATGCCTTCTGAACTATTGGTTTGGGGCTAAAGGCAAGCATTGCTTTGCCCATTGATGTACAATAAACAGGCAGTTTTGATCCCAATTGAAGATCAAAAGGTAAAAAAGGGCCCTGATTTATTCTGGCAATATATAAAATGTCTGATCCTTCAAGCACAGACATATTTACCGTCTCTTTTATGCTTTCAGAGAGTTCTTCAAGAAAATGATGGGCAACTTGGCGCCAACCAAGGGCTGTTACCCCTGCATATCCAAGGCCTAATACTTTAGGTGTGAGATGATATCCTCTAGCCTTATCACGTTTCACAAATCCCAGTTCCGTAAGAGTGTGTAGAATTCTGGTAATGGATGCAGTGTTACTTTGGGCAGCCTTGATGATTTCTGAGAGCCTTAAAGGTTGACGGGCGTTTGCCATTATTTCAAGTACTCGCAGGCCCTTTGCAAGGGTTCGCAAGAAATAGGGATCGTTTTTTGGTTTATCAAAAGAATACATTTTTATTCGCTATGCGTATAAAATACTTATAAATCGTATAAATAAATAGCGTGTTTTTGTGCTGGCTGTCAAGAAATTATTGGAAAGGTCAGTAAAAAAATATCATCAGATTTAAAAGACAAGTATCCGAACATTCCTTGGAAAATGACTGCAGGGACACGTGACAGGCTTATTCATGGATATTTTGGTGCAAATTTGATATTGTGTGCGAAATAGCAACAATTGATGTGCCTGTATTAGAGCAAGAGCTCAAAAAGATAGAAGATGAAAATTTCGGCTAACAAGCCGCTGCAATCGGGATAGGGGAAGGCCTCACGACCTTCGCCACTGGGTCGCCGGAGGCGGTCACCCGCCTACAGCTCCCGCAGAACGTAGCGTGCGGATTTCCCGCACTACGCTCTTCAGAAATTGATTCACAGCACAGCGAGTGATTGCAGTTCCTTGTAAGGAAGAGACAACCTTGGTCGCTCCAAGGGAAAACGGACTTTGATCCGATGAAACACTTCCCAGGTGAAATGCCCCTTACGGCTGCGGCTGCAGAGCATTTTTTACCAATACCGTTCCACTGTCCGATGTACCCTTTGCAGGGCTCGGAAATTCCCGGCAATACCATAGTTGGCGTAGTGACCTCTCAACACTCGGTTGAGATTAATCACCTGTTCCCCTATTGGCAGGTGCCGCATCCGCCGCATCAGGTCACGGAACTTTAATAAGCTCCGGTTTAGTCGTGACTTTTCAGTCCGCATTCCTACCTTAAAGTTGCCCTTGAGATTACGCGTGCAATAGAGGGTGAAGCCCAGAAAGTAGATCGTCTCTGGACGCCTCCTTCCTCTCTTAGCCGCATGTCTTTGGGCAAATCGTCCGAATTCGACTAACCTGGTCTTGGTTGGTTCCAGCGCAAGTCCGAACTTTCCCAGCCTTTTACGTAACGCTTCTTGAACACGGAGCGCATCTGCACGGTATTGGAAACATATCACAAAGTCATCAATATAGCGGATTATATAAGCTTCACCCTGCAAACGGGCCTTGACCACGCGTTCAAACCACAGATCAAGCACATAGTGCAGGTACAGGTTGCTCAACAGAACGCTGATTGATCCTCCTTGCGGTGTCCCCTCTTCATTCGCATGCAACTGTCCATCTTCCATTACACCGGCTTTCAGCCAGCGTCGTATCAAGCTGATCACTCGCGGGTCACCGACCCGGTGCTCAATAAAACGGAGCATCCATTTGTGGTCCAAACTCCCAAAGAAGTTCTTTATGTCCGCCTCCACCACCCACCCTACCTTGCGTCCGGCAATAACCTCATTGAGGGTTGCCAATGCATTGTGGGCACCTAACCCAGGCCCACCCCCAAAAGAACAGGGCATAAAGTCCTGTTCATATATGGCAGACAATACTTGAGACGTAGCGCGCTGAAGTGCCCGGTCAGCTATACAAGGCACACCCAATAGGCGCTTTTCCTTCTTGCCGGGCTTTGGGATATAAGTTCTTCGTATTGCAGGAGCCCAATATCCCTTATGATGAACACTCCGAAGCATTGGATCTATCCATGTGTCAAATTCAGCCTTCACCTCCGGTACCGTTTTGCCATCAACTCCAGGCGCCGATTTCGTGGGGATATGACATAAACTATCCCACACCCGCCGCCTCGTAATGTGATGGGCCAAAGACGTAAACCGGATTCTTGGCTCTCTACGAGCCTTCGCTGCTATTCGTTCAAGTCCCGTTTCCATAGCCGGTTTCTCTTCTCTTTGCATAGAAGACCGTATCCTCCCTTTGAATGGAGACTATGTTTCCCAAGAACAACTCAATCCCTGCTGGCCGCTTCCCCACGTGATCGGCTCTCCCGACCTCAGAGTACTATCAGGTAGTCTGACTCCCGCCAGGCCTTCGGGTCGTCATTGCTTTATCGGCTTGTCGGACCCTTCCCCATCAAAGCAGGGAACCTGACGGATCTCCCTTGTTCACATGAGATCCTTCGCCTACATGCCGACGGTACGAACCCCGGAAGCACCACAGGACACTCGCCTTGGCGCGCCCTGTGATTCTGCCTTCCCCATTGAGAGACAAGGTCGGCTACTTCAACTACGATCGATTTCGGGGCTAGTCCTCCGTTCACTTTCGCTCCGGCCTGCAGCCTCCCTGTCTACGCTTCGCAGGGACCGTTACCGGCCACCACGCAAGACTCGGTACGCAGCTGCTGGCTATGCTTTACTGCAGCCGCCATCTCAGACGGCTGTATCTCATGCGCTTGCAAGGCGCAACTCCCACACCACCGTGCATACGGGTCCCTGCCTGCAGCAGGCAGGCACACGGGGCGTTTCACACGTGCCTGCAGCAAGCAGGGAGTTTACCGGACCGTAATCGGGTAATGAATGTTCACCCAGAGCTTTTTGACAGACAGAAGCCCTTCCTGCTTGCTGCAGGCAA
>QMLZ01000268.1 GCA_003646995.1 Deltaproteobacteria bacterium
AATTTATCCGAGAGCTTTCTCATGGAATAGTGTCAACGCTCGCAAAACCAGGTTCATGCAAGGGAAGTAGAATATCAGCAGATCCTTTCACCCTCTTCACTATATCATATGCTTCGTAGACATCTACATGGGTGCCCGGCGGGATTACCTCCATCTCCATGGCCAGCACTTCCCTAGGCGGGAAAAAATTCTCGTTTATTATACAAAAGCCCGTTATGGCGGCCTTACCCTTTGGTGTATCCACAAAAACAGTGAGCCCACCTTCTGTGTGAGCAGGAGTATGAACCACTTCTATTCCGGGGACAATTTGCCTGTTTTCCTTGATGGTGGAAATCTGGCCATTTTCTTCCACATCCTCAATGTAGTCTTCCAGGTACCTAAAATCCAGGGGGTGCGGATTATGGATACGCTTCAGTTCCTTTTCATGAACGTAAAACACAGCGTTGGTGCACTTGTAGTCATTTTCGCAGTGATCATTATGCAGGTGAGTATGGATCACAATATCAATATCGGCAGGGGAAAGCCCCCATTTTGAAAGGCCTTCCTCGAACGTGTGTATCTTTCCTCCAATTCTCTCCTCCCTGTCCTCAGACTGAATGGGGTTCATCTCTCCTGTATCCACAAGAATCCTTTTATCGCCACCTTCCAGGTACCATGAATATATGGGGATAGTGTATGGTGTTCCGTAGCCGTGCTGATAAGTCATCATCCCCTTATCAAAAATCTTTGTTCCCATCACGATTGGATGAATTCTAAACTGAGCCATTCTTACCTCCCACAATAATCAGATTAATAGCTCGATATCTCTGGAACTATTCCGCTTCCAGCTCAAACAGACAAATATCCCTCCGATGTATTACGCCCACGAATTTCCTATCTTCACCCTTTTCCACGACTGGAAGATAGGGCAGTCCCGAGTTCTCCAGCCTCTCCATAGCATGCCGCACATCATGTTCAGGCATTAGCGGCTCTACATACTCGGCCACATCCTTGGCTATTATCAGCCGTGTCAGGCTGCGATCAAAATGCAAGTCCCGGATAGAACTTAGAGACAGCAGCCCAACATACCTGTTTCCTTCACCAATCACCGGCAATGTCGTATGCCTGGTATTTTGCATAATCTTTACCACCTGGTCCAGCGGGGCATCTTGCGGTATGGTCTCAATGTGGTATCGCATGAGGTGTTTTACCAGTAGGGGGCCTGTATCCTGCTCCGCAGTAGAAAGGGAATCTTTGCCTAGTACCATGGCAATCCGATGACGAAGAGAAAAGAGATCTGTCTTGATCTGGCCCATAGTAGGGAGGGAGAGCATCTTTATAATCTTCACCTCTCCGCCCCGCATCAGGCTCATCTTTGTCATGATGGGGCCAGCCATTTCAAAGACCACTGTGGTGGCCAAAATAGTGGAGAGGATTGGTATCCCGACCTCCGGAAGCTCGCGGGCGGCCCATGATGATAGGCCGATGGCCAGACCTGCTTGGGGCATGAGACCAAGGCCCAGGTAAACCCCGTTTGGCACGTTGACTCGGGTCAGCAGTGTTCCTCCATATGTGCCCAATATCTTTCCACCGACCCTGGCCACGATGTAGATTATCCCTGCCAAACCCATTTCCTTTACCATATCCACGTGAAAGCTCGCTCCCGCAAACGTAAAAAAAAGTGCATAAAGTGGATAATCTATCTCGCTCAGCCTCTTTATAGCTGTCTTGGTCCTGTCACACGTGTTTACGAGGAAGGCGCCCATGACCAAATTGGTCAATAGTACTGAAACAGAGAAATAATGTGAAATTCCAATACCCAGAAGTATGGCCGCAAGAGAGGCTACGAGCAATTCGTTCTTTTCAAGGTTCCTCCTCAAATAGTAGTGGAGAAACATGGCCGTACCGCCACCAATTGCCACTGGTATGAGAAGGCCATGAGAGATTTCCGAGAGGATGGACATGCCAACACCACCACTCTGCACACGTGTTATAAAGGCCAAGGTAACCACAAAGGCAATAATGCATAGGAGATTGTTGATCCCCACCATGGCCCTGATATGGTTAGTGATAGGGCCTTCGGAATCTACTTCCCTCATCACCAACAAGGTCGCGGCTGGTGCGGTCGCAACCGAGAGAATACCCAACAGAGAGGCCTTGGCCAGAGAATCATGAAGGGCTATCAACAATGCCAAGAAAACCATGATAGAGGTAACAAGGATCTCGCTCGCGGAAAAATAGGGCAGCGTATTTTTGATCTTTTTAAACTTGGAGCTTTCGAACTCTGCCCCAATGTAAAAGGCGATAATTCCAAGGGCAATCTCACTTATGAAATGAAAATGCGAGACCTCCTCTTTTGTCAAAAGTTCAGTGACAGCCGGTCCTATTATTAGCCCGGTTAGGATATACCCAGTGATTCGCGGCAGCCTAAAAAACGAACCGATTCTTCCCCCTACCAAGGCAAGGGTTAAGACAACAGCCAGTTGGAGTATGTGATCCATGAAGGCCTTCCGTTGCTAGGTAAATTTATCCCCTCTCACACCTTCCACCTCTTGAGTCGCCCAATTGCCTCTTGCAATGTCTCGTCCTTCTTGCAAAAACAAAACCTCACCAGATCCTTTCCATCGCGTCGCTCTTTCCAAAAGAATGACGACGGGATGGCTGCAACTCCCACCTCGGTAGCAAGATACCTGCAAAAAGCCAAGTCGTCCTTGAAGTCCAGTTCACTGATATCTATGGAAGTATAGTACGTACCTTCAGGCCATAGTACCTTGAAGCCCATTTCAGAAAGAGAGGTGCACAGGATGTCCCTTTTCCTGGTGTAGCTATTCAAAAACTCCCGATAATATTCCTCGCCGGCACCCATTGCCTCTGACATGGCCTCCTGTAAGGCCGAAGGGGTGCAAAAGGTCAAGAATTGATGCACCATTCGAAGAGCTCCGGTAAGGTCTTCTTTTGCTATGGCATAGCCAACCTTCCATCCGGTTAAAGAAAAAGTCTTTGCAGTGGATGATATGGCTATACAGCGCCCCTCGAATTCAGGAATCTGCAGGAGACTGATATGCTTCTTCCCATCATAGACTAAATGCTCGTAGACTTCATCCGAGATTGCTATTGTCCCGTGCTTGGCACACAGCCTAGCTACAAATTCAAGTTCCTCCCTTGTAAACACCTTCCCTGAGGGATTATGTGGATTGTTTATTATTATGGCGCGCGTCTTGGGACCAAAGGCGGATTCAAGTTCCGCCCTCGGAAGCTCAAAACCGGGACGAGTCAAAGATACATACACAAGCTCTGCCCCTGCCCTGGCAGCCAAAGGCGGATAGATGTCATAGCATGGCTCAAGGAGGATTACTTGGTCCCCTTGTTCCAGGAGGCCAAACAAGGCCGCTGCGATTGCCTCTGTGGCTCCAGCGCTCACCGTGATTTCCTTTTCCGGGTCAACATTTACCTGGTAAAACCTCTCTACCTTTCCTGCTATTGCTTCCCTCAGCCGAGGAATACCAATGGAAGGGCAATACTGATTGGGCCCGCGCACTATAGCCTCGGCTGCTGCCCGCCTAATGAATTCGGGCCCCTCGAAGTCCGGAAATCCCTGGGAGAGGTTTACGGCCCCAACTTTATTGCTGAGCATCGCCATTTCCGTAAAAATGCTGGTACCGTAGGGCCTTAAGCTGCTGGTCAAGACAGGTCCCTTCATTTAAAAGACATCCTTGTGAATTGAAAATCAGCTCGCCTGGCGCAAACCTGCTTATGCGGGGTACACTTGGATACACCCTCTCAAATCCTAGGCCGCCCGCACCAATGAGCTAAAATTTATAACCCACCAGTTCAAAGGTTGTAAAGACATAAGAACTGCTAATCAGTAAACTCGGGCCATCTGCCAGTGTAGAATTTTACCGCTATGGTGTAGCATAATCCGACACACATGTAATTCCTTGCCCTTATTGCGTAATTTGGATAACAAGTCCTGATTGACAGTTGGTGGAGAACATCTACTGTAGGAAATAACACCACCGTCCCGGGCCCCCTTCATTGGAGCCCTTCCCCTTCGTTCTATTTTTATCATAATATCAACCGGTTATAAAAAACATCCCTCTGGCACCCTTCTTGCTCAACTAAAAATACAAAAACAGTAAAAAAGGAGCGAGAAAAATGACAAAAAACAACAAGCAAAATATGAGAAATCGGATTGGGTATGGTTCCTCTTACCGCAAGGGAGCAAGCCGAGATTTAAAGCACAAAGCAGAAATTGGAGCGGTTCTTGGGGGTCAGGTCTGGATGATAACCCCTGATAAAAAAGGCCTACCCTCCAATCCCTGCGTGTGGATGCAAGCAGGGGTGGTTGAGTTCAAAAACTGTAACAACTTCTACGATTGCACCACCTGCAAGTATGATCTTGGCATGAAGAAAAAGGCCTCTCAAGGAAGACAACCCACCTGGCAGGAGGCCATGAAAAGGCGTTCTGGAATGGAGAGGATTTGCAGGCATAGTCTTACGAACAGGATCGGGACACGCAGGTGCGCCTACGATTACGAGTGCTCTCACTGCGATTTTGACCAGTTCTTCGAGGATGTTTGGACCACAAGGAGAGGCGATGCACCCGGTGAAGTCCATAGAGTGAAAGGCTTTGACATACCGATGAGTTATCACTTCCACA
>QMLZ01000269.1 GCA_003646995.1 Deltaproteobacteria bacterium
AGGCTGTTCAGCTGACCCTCAAGGGGGGCGAGGTATTGCTGATAGGCTCACAACGCCCCGAGCAATTATCTGAGTGTATCTCCTATCACCTGTCAAGACTGGGTAAGAGGAAAACATCGCATAGCTAGCATAATGCATGTCGCCAAACACGCTGTCTGCTTTTCCCCATAAAGGCTCACCCAGTAAGAACAAACAGATACTGCACAAGACACATACACGCCGCCTAAAGCAACGGCATAGTAATAGGTAACACTGGGACGCTCTTTGATCTAGGAAACCGTGGGTTGGGCAAGGCACCTTGCTACCAGCGGTATATGACTGTATAGCGAACTGACTTCTTGGATTCAGGCCCGATACTTAAGAGGTATTCAATGGTGCCGGCATCCAGCTTTTTATGCTCCACTGTCTCGCTAACTATCTCCCACTCCCCCCATGCACTCAAAGCTTCTATCACGTGTACCGTCACTGTCTTTTTCTTGTGGTTTATAACCTCTATTTCCCAGGTCTCCTCCCGGGCCCTTTTCCCGAGAACCTTACTAGCGAGCTTTTTCCTCTGGCCTACTATGTCAAAGGCTACACCCACAGTCAGAACAATTTCTTCGTTCTTCGGTGTGTGCCCGATTTTATCCTCGCCAATCAGTTGCCTTGTCCCATCCACATCTGCCTTGTAAAGCCTCACCCTACCCGCGGGAAAAGGCATCCCCAGACCGGACGACTCGGCATTTCTAAATCGTATTTGCACATCGACTTTCCCCTTTTGTGTACTGGGCCCGAAGTATCTAAAGCTATGCCTGCTGTCCAGCACAAACCTTTTTTCTACAGGAATGCCCTTCGAAGTAATAAACTCGATCTGCTTTGTTTGATTGTTCTTGATATCAACCGGTCTCTGTACTTCATACAGGTGATATTCGAACATGGCCCGCCCTTTTACCTCTGTCGCAGCCTCTGCCACCATCGCCTTTGTAAGCACCTGCTTTCGCTGAGGCTTCGGAATCTTATGAAGTTCTCCTGCTACAAGTTTAAGACGTGCGCGCCTGAAGGTCATTCCTGTCTTATTGTCAACCGTCACCCACCCATCCAGGTCTGCTGTCTTATCGTCAGGAGAAAGCGACAGTACATAGTCCGCATGCCAGCCCATACCGCCGGTAATATAAGCAACCTCCACATTATGCATCCCGGCTTTCCGCGCTTGCAATAGCCACATCAAGGTAGGTTTGGTGATGAGCCCTTCCGGCAAGAAGGGAAACTGGATTTCTCTAACTTGGTCCCGCGAAACAATCACGGTGGAACCATCCTTTGCCTGGATGATGAGCCCGCCCGCTGTACCCAGGAGTATTCCACAGTACTTAGTACCGTCCTTAGTTACTGCTTGGACCTGTTCATCCAGGTACTTTTGCAGCAATTTTTCCGTACTGATTAAATCATACTCAAAATTCTGCTCAAGAACCACCGTGCCTTTGGGATCAGTAAGCGAGGAAAAAGAGACACTTGTGGGATCAATCCTTGCCGACACATCCGTAAAACGTATCTCGTTGAGTCCTTTCCTTAACTTAAGAGTGCGTTGCTCATTCACCAGAGCGCGGTTATCATTGTATACTGTAACCTGCACCTGTTCCGCCATAGCGGTGGCCATTTGTGCCATTAGTAGTACAGTTGCAAACAGACCTAACACAAATCGTTTCATTTCAATCTCTCCCTTGCTCAGACATTTCTCGCCGCTTTCGTAACTCCTAATAACCCAACCCCGTTAATTGTCCTCAGGCCCCAAAAGGCTGAATCACCCTCCGGTCTTTTACTCTATCCCGCCTTTCAGCTCTGCCAGCAGCTCTTTGGGTGTCACGCCCTTGTCAATACAGGCCTCCCACATTTTATTTCCCATCTCGTAGAAATCTTTCTTGTCCATAACAATGGGCTGGGTAATCTTTTCCGTTGTCTCTGGCGATATCTTGGTGTTTTGCACTATTTCTTTTCCCGCCTCCTCAGTCGCCCTATATATTTCTTCCGCTTTTTCTTTGAAAAAGGGTAGATCCAGAATTTCGGCCAGAGGCCTATATATCTCGCCCACTAATATTTCGTGTTGCCCATAGACAAAGTTTACCCATGCTGAGAGCTGATTAAACACTTCAGGTTCGGGGAAACCAGCCACTGAGAGAAAGCAAACTTTAGGATGTCTATAGCGCAAAGGATGGTAAGTTCTTCCCCCGTGCTCTCGGAAAAATGGCTCTGCAACCGGCAAGGTACGCTCAATGAAAGCCTTCATAGTGGCATTCATTGTGAAGTGATATAAGGGCGTGGCATAAACCACAATATCAGCCCTCAGCCACTTAGGATAGAGTTCATCAGTCATGTCATCCTTGTGAATGCACTTGCCGGGTGTTTTGGTCCAACAGGTGAAACAGCCTATGCAGTTATTAACCTTTTTTTCCCTTAGATTCACTACCTCCACATCTGCGCCTGCCTCGCGCATACCTTTGACAAGATGGTTCAACATGAGTTCTGTTTTGCTCTGGCTCCCTGTTCTGGGACTACTATTCAGCGCCAATATTTTCATGGGCAACCTCCTAAATCCTGTCCTGCCAACCCTATTCCCACGAGGTCTTTGCGCATAGGATAGTGGGAAGTCTCAATTTTTATGATTTTCTCCATTTAGAGCTCTACTATAGCAGATAATAGCTAATCAATAGAGCCTACGAGGTATATGCCATCGGAAGGATTACATCATTCGTAAAACATCCCCGTTTGGTCAACTATTTGCATGTTTACAGGATGGGCCCTAGAAATCGGATGACACATTTTCAATTGCGAGCATATCTTATTGTGAAAAATTCGCTCCGTCAACCTGTAAGCACTGGGCAGGCCTGAGCGGCACATCTTTTATCAGACCGACTTCTCTCTATCTCCGCTTAACTCCCTGGAGAGTCCCAATGTATTTGAAAAACGAAGACTCTCCTGTGAGCATAGCTCCTTTGTTAAGGATTTCCCGATCAGAATTGTTTTACTATTTCCAGTGATTACCCGCTGAATTAGCCTTGATCTAACAGGCGTAAGTTCACGTCTAGTACTACGAATTGCTCCCCTTTTGGTTTAAGCAATATTTCCACTTCGCAAGGGCTGCCATTATATTCACCTAAAAGAAGGAATTTGTGGATCTTACCCTTTGTTCCCTGGTCCACATTATAGCTCATGATGCTTTTAATAGTAGTCCTTCTTAGCGAGGCAAGGATAGCTTTAATCAAGTCATCGCCCACCTGCTGCCTTACTTGCCTGTCGATCAACGCCAGGGCCTCATCAATGCCTTGGTTTTTCAGCGTTGGGAAAAATTTGTATTTCAGAAACTTTTTAGGTCCCTGTGCCAATTGTTGTAAACGGTGCCGTGAGTTAGGAAGTTCTAAATGTAGGTACTGAATCTGGAATCCGTCATCTACGTGCTTCATGATGACAAGCAGTGCCAAATCTTCTTTCTCATAGTCTATGCGGCCCTTAATCTGGCAGAATTCTTCTTTTGGGTCCAGGTTGAATCCTGTTATGCTCATTCCCTTAGGATTACCCAAGCCATCCAAAAACTGATGAAGAAAGGTGGCGATATTCTTCTCGGAAACTTTTGCCTTTGCTGCTGGCGTCATGCGTTGGAATATGGCCTTTGCATCTCCCTTGACGACATATTCTGCAATTTCTTGAAAGTATTTCATAGCTCTTGCCGTTTGAGCTTCCTGTTCGCTTGCTGCTACCGCGACCTGAGTTAGTGCAAGGCATGTAACTACAAAAGGCAAAATCAAGAAAATTTTCTTAGTTCCCACCACTGTCCTCCTTTTTTAAATTTAACTGATCTCGGCCACCACGCCTTAGAAATGTGAATCCTCATTGAAAGGAAATGCATATCTATTCAAGAAAAGCATCAGATCTTACAATATCGCTGAGCCTCGATCGATGTCGTATTTCTTGTTTAATCGACCAAATTGCCGTGATACTTAAAACCCGCTTCCTGTTCAATAGACAGTACTACACCTAGGCTTTCAACAGGTCATCGAGAACTCAAACAACCAAAATTGATATACCATTGATACAAGGTCAGAGCGCCTTGCCCCTGAAATGCTGGAGATCAGAAGAGAGCTGCTAATGAGCGGCGAACTTTATCAAATGCTTTGGAATCAACTGGACAAATATTCGGTGGGCCAGCTAAAAATCAAATCCGGCATAGGGATGAAAATTCTACAGAAGCTATTTCCCCAGGAACAAGCAAAATATGTGTTTCAACCTCACCATGCTCCTTGAATTTCCCCACAATATAGCGAAAAGGACGTCATGGACAAACCATTGGAGCTATCCTCATTGCCATGGACGCAACCATGCTTCCTGCGAGAGGACCAGGAAAGTTCCCTCATTTTCTGGCTATTTTCAGAAGACGGTGGTAGCACCGTTACTACTTGGTCGTTTTTCAAAAACCAATACTCTGTTTTGAACAGATATTAGTTCAGCCACCTTTTTCAAAAAAACCGTGACTTCCCCAGCTGGAATCACCCCGCGCCCGACGCTGATTCGACGGTAAAAACTAAGCTTCCCATTGTGCAGCCTGCTGCTTATCTCCCATGACAATGGACCTATGCGCCCCTTACTAGCTTTTGGTGTCCGTACTGGCC
>QMLZ01000270.1 GCA_003646995.1 Deltaproteobacteria bacterium
TCTATCATCCGATGCATTTTAACAAATATTGATATTAGTAATTCGTGAGTAACTTTGAATAAATCAATGAGAATAAATATGCTTAAGGAGTTACATCTTTAATTTCTATCTTTATATCATATTTTTTTAAAGTTATCATGGGCATGGCTTTCGATATATTTATGACTGTTTCATCGAAATCATGAGCTACAATAATGGCTCGAAGCTTATCACGGGGATATTTTTTTAGAAGGATGCCCATATAGTTCAGAACTTGCGCGACTGCTTTAGTATCAGCATTTCCTGCCTTTAGTTCTATTACAACTATATTTGATTTCGAATCTTCTGCTAAAATGTCTACAATACCTCCGTCTAATTTCTTCTGCCTTCCCTTTAAGATCAAACCAGGTTCTATTATTTCAATGTTATTAACGAGTTGTCTCTCTAACTCCTCCTCCAAAGTAAACATACCAGATATGAGCTCGTTTTCGGCATCCTCTATCTCCTCATTATATACTTCAGCATCTACTTCACTACTAAAATTTCTTAATGTTTTCCAAATATGATACCCCGCCGTGGATTCCTTGATACGAAATTTTCTAGAAATTTCTCCCTTTAGGCCTTTCGAGCTATATAGCTTAATTTTTTCTCCTCTTTTTTTCATTTCTTTAATTCTCTTTATGATATAGTCTTTTATTTCTTGAGCACTCATAACAACACCCGCTATTATTTATGATTTTATAATTTCAAGTAAAAATATACAAAGCTAATATTCAGCCGTGCTCATCAATCGAATAAGAACTTATTTAAATCTTAATTATGTTCTTTTTAAAAGTATGTCTTAGATTATTCATCTATTTTTGCTCGTTTTAAGATAATTATGCGCTGGTAAAATCATGCTGTATAAGCGAAGCCAATGCTTCAAATAGCTTCGCTTTCCCTTGCCAACAGAAATCAGGAAAGTCTTCCTAATGATTGTTCTAGAAGATATTAATACCTCGTAACAGTTCGCATTCGAAGTTCGGTAAGGAATATTCTATTAGATTTCAATCCTGCAGGTGTTACTGGATTCGTAGTAAGTTTTATAGGTATCGTTTTTAAAAGAGTATTACCGTAGTTCAAGCAATCATCTTGAGGTTTTTCTCTTGAGAGAGTCGAATAAGCTGCAATTTCAGGGATATTTATCTCCTGTAATGGATGGTATCTTGATCTGATGATATAGATGCTCGCGTTACTGGAGAATGCCGTAGGATAACCATTTTCACTAAATTCGATTTTTAGCTTTGCTCTAGATCCCGATGCATTCACTTCATATATGCCATATAGCGGAGCTTTTGTTTCTTCTCCATATTGAGCAAATATTAATTTAATTCTGTGTGGCGTTACGGATTCATTTATCTCGAAGTCTGCATCCCAGGCATCGAACTCAACGGGTCTTTGGAAATCAGCGTAAACAGCATGAAATACTTCGCCAAAATATGTCGTATTTCTATGAATGAATGTGAGTATCTCTGGGGGTCCGCTAGGTCCCCATTTATTTCCATCTTCTAATATCCATACTCCTGTGATATCCTCAGGATTGCTTCTTTCAGGAAAGACAGGATTTATCAATCTGTGTTCTGCTTTATTCATTCCCGATACAAATTCGCCATTTAGAAATGGTTGTAACATTGTTTCATTAAAGAAGGCTTCAATTTTAGCTAGATCCTCTTCGACGAGATAGCTAAATGGTGGAACAAAACTTCCGCCTTCAGGGATGTTTTCACAACCAGGGAATATTGGTCCTGTATTGTTATTGAGATCGATCAAACCCCAATCTATAATATTTCGTGAGTCATATTGCTTTGAGTATCCTATAATTTGCCCTTTTGTTACGAAATCTTTTTCGGTAACCGTTATGTTAGTTAGGTGATCAAACCAACTTGCTATTGTGTAGTTATGGAAAATTATAACTTTAATATCATCACTAGACCTCTCTTCAATGTATGCAACGATACCATCATCTGGAGAATAGATAGGCGATGGTGCTTTAAAAGCAAATCCTGTATGATCAAACCCTTCTGGGTGGTTCCCGCCATGGTAGCCCCATGGACCAATTGGCCCTTCATGAGGTTCTGTTATCAGATCTTCGATCTTAATTGGTAGATGGATTATTGCAGTTCGATTCAGCCTAGAGTCTTCTAGGATCTGATTTCCTTCCTGTTGATTTTCTGGAATGTTCTCTGGAGGCCCTCCCAGAAATAACATGATCCCTGAGAAAATAACAACCATTATAATTAGAGGGATCAAGGCTTTTTTTATCTGCATTTTCGAGACCTCAAACCTCTTTTTAATGTGTATATATTCTTACTTACAAATCTTAAATAAATGCTTTACTGATCGCAATTTAGCTAATACTTTATTTTCTATAGACTAATTACGGATTTTTTATCAAATACTCTTTCAAATCACATCAATTTCTCCTTATTAAAAGAACTAAATGCTGAGTTTTCCAGTTTTTCTACTTCGTATTTTTTAACTTATTTTCGTTTTTATATGCTATTCTGAAAGATTAAAATTCAAATAAATTTTCAGCAGTATTTGGTTCCTTCGTCAAAGGAAGTTCGAGCGTAATAAAGACTCCTGAGACAATAACTGTCAAAGTTTGGTCTGAGGATTTCATCCTCTGCATCTCTTAGTACAAGGCAACTACTATCCTTATAGAACATTCTTAAGAATAGGTAAGCTCTTCAATAGAACAAAAAAATCTAAGCATTCTCGATGATGTGATTCAAGAATTGCTTAAAAGCGAAATCTCTGTTGATATCTGATTTCATAAAGGGATGAGAAATTACATATGATTTGCTAATATGGCGGATAAAAGAGAAAGCAGAAAAAGGCGAAATTGATGGCTGCGTTCATGGTGATATTTTCTATCCAAGAAAGAAGCCATATCAAATATTCATAGTATGATGGTCATTCCTCCCGGGTCTGAGCCCTAGAGGAACTCATCTCCAATTTATCAAGATAGAAATCATTCCTCCCGGGTCTGAGCCCTAGAGGAACTCATCTATATCTCTTTATGTTCTACAATGATATTAAAATTTATCTTTAATTTAATGGGATACAAATTGCCAATGATATCAGCCATAGACGAATCAATTTCTATGATGAACGGAGAACGAATTATCAGCTATGGACTTGTTTTAGGCGAGTTAAATCATTTATTGACCGCATACGATCTTTTAAGAGGAGCATACATTAGATATTACAAGAAAACTTTTGGAATCGAGTATCCATATCAAGAACTCAAGTTTTCTAATCTTGTTAGAGATTCAATCAAAAATGGTTTAGATATTAATTATGTTATTAACGTCTTTGTAATTCCATCTCTTCGAAAATTAAGAGAGCTTTGTATCTGTAGATCTATTGTTATAAAGAAATATCTCGAAGAAAAGATCATTGAAATCGCAGATTTATTTAATTTCAAACGATTTCATAAACGATCTATTATAATTGCAGGTATTCTTAAAATACTTCTTCAAGACATCTATAAATGTGAAGTTAGGTATGATAGAGGATTGCTTATTAGACCAAAAGATGTGCAAACAATTTTAAGGCGAGTCTTTAGGTTTTTCAAACTAGTACAAGGTGATTCTCTGAACGAGCATACAATTCAAATAGCCGATTTCATTGCCGGATCATCCAAGTACCTAAAGATGCGAAATGCATATTTTGATAAAAATATATATTTTGTATATCTTGTAGAAACAACTTAAATTTTCACTAATAAATTAATACCTATTGTCTCTTTAACGTATAAGAAATCATTAGCAAGAGGAATTTAACATGAGTCTTATCATCAAATCTTCGCTTAAGGATGCTTTACCCCAACTCTCTTGGAAGAATTTATTGAAATCTAAAAGGGTATATTTGAAGATCAATATGGTTTCAGCAAGCGCGCTTCTATCGATGACGCCAAAGGATACTATCGAAGAAACTATACGGTTTCTGAGGGAAAAACTAAATTATTCAGGAGAAATCATAATTATCGAAGGATCAGCAACTGGTGGTTCTACGCAAGATGGTTTTAGACGCTTAGGTGTATCTGACTTGTCCAAGAAGTATGGCTTAGAGCTAATGGACATTCATGATGATGAGATGTACGAAGTAACACTATTTAATTCTCGATTTGAAGAGTTAAGAATTCCAATTTCAAAAACTCTTGTTGATGCACCATTTATAATCTCTCTATGTAGAGCAAAAACGCATGATACAGTGGTAGTAACGCTCAGCATAAAAAATATAGCTGTTGGAGGAATCGTAGGGAAAGGAAACAGACCAAGGATTCACCAGGGATATAAAGCTATAAACATTAACATAGCTATCCTCGGTGCTATTATGATGCCCGATATAAGCATCATAGACGGAAGAACCGGAATGGAAGGCGACGGACCCGTTCATGGTACTCCAAAGGAATGGGGCTACGTGTTTATTGGCGATAATCCCGTTGAAACTGATGCAGTAGTAGCATATGGCATGGGATTCAAACCACAAGATGTTGGATATCTATATTATCTTGACAAACTGGGATTTGGAAATATCGAGAACATTGAAAAACGCTTTCCAAAGATAGCGGAGATTAGAACTCAATTCAAACCACATACAAGCTATGAAGA
>QMLZ01000271.1 GCA_003646995.1 Deltaproteobacteria bacterium
CCAGCAATTCCAGCTACGGGGTTAAGATATATGGAAAAGGGCACCAATAAAGCAATAGCCATAGTGCCTGTGAGACCCGGAATGGCCCCCATAACCATTCCAACCGATACGCCTACCAAAACTGTAAGCAAGTTGCTCCATTGCATAACCAGGTCTAACCCAGCAATTATGTTTTGAAGCACGTCTACCCCTCCTACAATAGGTACCCTTTAGGTAACGGGCAGTTTAATATCTTTTCAAGCAAGATATATACGCACAGTAACATCATACCAGGCGCCAAAAGTACTGTTCTCCAGTTACGCGCCCCAAGAAATAATGTAGTAGTGACATAGAAAAGGAAGCTTGAGACAAGAAAACCTAGATACTGAATTAGAAGGACATAAGAGATCAATAGAATAATTACAATACCCACCTGGATAAGGACTTTCCCATTTTGGGTGTCATCAGAGGTTAATTCGGCCCTTTCTCGCCAACCCTTAGCAACCAGAAGTAATCCGGAAATCCCTATCCAAATGACTACGAAACGAGGATAGACCATCTCCTCTTCGCCCCCTATTTGCCAGGGCATGATGAAAAACCAGACAACCAAACTGAACACTCCTATTCCCAGCCCCCGCATAAGATTGCTATTCATCTTGAAGTACTTTGAGACCATAGATATCACCATGCTTGAGTGTTACGAATATCAGGCGCTTTCAGCGCCAACCAACTGAGCCGAATACCCACTGGCCTCCTGATTAAGTCGGGAAAAGCCATATGCAGGACGCGAGAAGTCCAATTCAGAATTTGAGCTTTTGCAAAGCTGTTCAGACTCCTTCTTCACCTCCGGCAAGTAACGTCTAGCCAGTTTGTTGTTCCCCATAAAGATCACCTACGTCATCCTGTTCTATTCAAGGCACATCTCACGCTCAAAGCAAGAAAATAAGAATCATAGCTTTCAAAGCCAAAAGACAAATAGGCTCTGCACCTAAACGCCCAAGAAGAGATTACTGCCGCAACGTTTCTTGTCCCCTACGAAGACACCTCGTCGACATTTTGACGTTTTCATCATCCCTAGTTGCTATTCTTTGAGCGTCTTATTATACTTTAAGAGCTCAGGCACTGAACTAGTAAGAGTTATACATTTTCTTTTCCATTCTCTTCCTGGGAGAAACCTGGGGACAAATCCTATGTCAAGCATCTTTCTTAAGAATACGGGGTCTTCCATTACACGCCGAAGCTGATCTTCCCAATATTGCCGGATTGACTCTGAGACACCCCCGGGCAAAAGAATCCCGTATTCATTACTTGCCAAAAATGGGTATCCCAGATCAGCAAGATTGGGCACATCAGGGAAATTTGGTATTGAGCCTGCCCCTAATCCCACCAGGATTCTCAATTTCCCTGCTCTTGCAGCTTGATAGGCTGCCGTTCCAACTCCTGTTTCTACCAGATCAACGTGGCCACCAAGAATGGCTGAGGCAGCATCACCTCCACTTTTGAAAAGAACGTATCTCATTTTCAAGCCGCCCTCTTTTATTGCCACTGATTTCATGACTTCGATTGTCCAATTTGCACCACCAGCTCCGAAGGTCACCTTACCAGGATTCTTCCTGACATATTCAATGAACTGCGGCCACGTCTTGTAGGGTGCATCATTTTGTGCAAGAACTACTCGTTCCTGGGGCATATAGCTGCCAACATACTTGAAAGCCTCCATGTCAAACGGTTCCATTTTCTTGAAATATGGCGCAGGAAAGGGCATGACCGTTGTGAAGGCCAGGGTATAACCGTCTGGTTTGGCTCTTAACAGTTCCTTTAACCCAATCATTCCGCTAGCTCCGGGCTTATTTACAATAATCATTGGTTGACCAACAAGAGGTTTCATCTGTTCCGTTATCATGCGAGCAGTCAAATCAGTCATACCACCAGTTCCATAGGGGATAATAAAGGTTATTGGTTTGTTGGGATACTTAGTCTCTTTGCCCATTGCCAAATTCACTGCCACCAAGGTGATAAATGCTACTACCAATGCGACCAGAAACCTTTTCATTTTCTCCCTCCTTTTGTTAATTGGTTCAAACAAAAAGTGCTTCCCCCTATCCTCGAGTTTCACTTTATAGCCAAAGTTTCTTAGCTTCTTTCACAATACTTCTACTTTACAACCTCTCTACCTAGCTTGATGGCTATGGCACGAGAGCTCGGGCTAGCTGCCCAGTATTCTCAAGCCTTTCAATATCCTTAACCACTTCGTAAAGGCGCTTTGAGCCGGATTCTTTAAGAACCGCAGCACCGAGCTTCATAAATTTGTCCTGTAAATACTCATGTGAAAGTGGTCGTTCAGGCTCACCCAAAGGTAGAGCGACATGAGCCCTCTTTTCTTCACCGGAAGCCATCTTTACCTTCATACTAATCTGACGAGAATTGACTTCCAAGGTGGGGTCGACCACGACTTTTACACGGCGAGCCATTTCCATCACTCTTCGGTCCGCAAGACCTTTTTGGATATCTTCAGGCATCATCACCTGTCCGCTTACAAGAGCAAGGGCTACGCAAAAAGGGGTGCTAAGTTGCGCTGCCATTGTCGTTCGCGGTTCCTGGTTTCCGGTCTGATCGAAAAGCTGTTGGCTACCAAGAACTTCAACAGATTCAACCAGGGAGGGATCAAAATCAGGGGTTTCGCGGATTTGCAGCGCCCCGTCAATAGGAGCGTGACAAAATCGGCATGCAGAATAGGGTTTTATTCCCACTTCCATGACATGCCAGCGTGTTCCAAGCTGATTTATTATGATGGCCGGATCAAACCTATTCGACATAACCCGGCCAAAGCCATAGGGTCCTTCAAGAATCTCCCTGGGGCCCGTGAACCCCTTTTCAGCCAATTGGGCTGCCAGGATTCCACTTTGTGCACTCCTACCGGGATGAAAGCGCTTTGCCATGGATCCATCATAAAGGAACTGGAACAACCCTGCCGATTGAGTCCCAGCAAGACCCAGGGCATTTATGGTTTGCTCTCGATTCAGTTTCAGCAAAAGCGATGCCGCCATTGCTGCCCCGAATACACCGACAGTCCCTGTCGTATGAAATCCCCTCAACCGGTGCTCCGGACTCACCGAAAGCGCTATTCTTATGGCAGCTTCGTATCCGGCAATGATTGCCACTAGAAGATCTTTTCCGCTGGCCCCTGTTTTTTCGGCCACGGCCAAAGCGGTGGGAACGACAAATGCCCCGGCATGCAAGTATGTAGCCCGGTGAGTGTCGTCAAGTTCGATGCAATGGGCAAACGTACCATTTACAAAAGCCGCGGCGTGGGCTGGGACCTTGGCACCATGCCCCCATACCACCGACTCTTCAGCGCCCCTTGACTCCAAAACAATATCAAGAACGGGCCGGGCATCTTGGTGGGCTGATCCGTTTATTCCGACACCAATTGTATCTAGCAGGAGTTCTTTAGCTTTCTTAACGACTTGTTGGGGCAGATCCTCAATCCTGATGGACGAAAAAAAATCGGCGAGATTACCGGAAATTGTATTTGCAGAATAGTCGTACATGGCCCCTCTCCCGACTTTGTCCAATTTTCCGGTATGATAGTTTTTTGTGAACTAAGATCTTATATCAATACTTTCCTGGAGACTTTTTTGCTCCAGGCGGACTTCGCATTCCAGTTCAAGTTTTTCTGAAAGATACGTGACTCTGCCAGACATCAGGGGTTTGTCATGTTTGTTATAGAAAATCCCGTATTGGACCAGCGCCAGTGAATCAACTGGAACATTCATTATTTCTGCCTCTAGGTCGAGCACGGGTGAACTCCGAATACGATAAAGAACTCGAAAGACACGCGTTTCAGGGTTGCGGTTCAAGAGTTCTTCAAAGGGCTCTGACTTGAATTCCTCCTGATCAAAACGTCTTGCGATACCGAGTGGCAGGATCATCGTTTCAACACCCAACACCCCATAGGCTGCCCTGAGAACGCGGCGAACCTTAAGACATTTGCTCCCTTCAGACAATCTGAGCGCCTCTAAGTGATAACGGGTGGGATGGGTCTCAGTTGCTTCAACAAACACAATTTTTATATTGAATCCTTCATTTTCTAACCTCTTCTTGAGAGAAACAATGCCCTCAACAGGAGCTTTTATCCTCCTCTCCGCAACAAAAGTACCCTTTCCCTGTATTCTATTGATGATTCCCTCGGTTGAAAGGCGCTGCATCGCCAAGCGAACGGTCAAACTGCTAACTCCGTAATACTTAATTAGTTCATTTTCCGAGGGAATAGGATCCCCAGGTTTAAGGCCATTGCTCTCGATATACTCGATCAGATTATCTCCTAGCTGCGCGTAAAGGGGCTTGTAGTCATTTCTGTCTAACGGTTTGGGCATTTTCATAACAATATCCACCTAGCATTTTATAAATTGCGCTTATGTACTTATTATACTATTATACCCACTTTCGAAAGTCAAGAAAAAAATAACTTTTTTGCCTCTTGCTGCAATAAATGGCTTGCGTTCGCCGAAAGCAGGCGTTAATTTCTATTCATTCATTAGGCCGCGTCCGGGGGTTGCGCGGCAGTTTCTTTTGCTAGGATTGGCTCAAATCGTAATACTGAAATTTGACAGTTTGAAAAATTAAGTTCTTTGATAACGGGCACTTATCAGCA
>QMLZ01000272.1 GCA_003646995.1 Deltaproteobacteria bacterium
GTCTGCAAACTATAAACCTTTTGGAGAGGCAATTATCACAACCTACACCATCACCAACCCCTTCCGCTTCCCCGGCCAGTACTACGACCAGGAAACTGGATTACATTATAATTATCTTAGATATTATGAACCACACGTGAAAAAATATCTTAGTCCAGACAAAGTAAAGTACTGGAACGTCTATGAAATATCGCAATACTTACAAGGCATGGATTTTACTTCCGAACATGGCAGTTACAAGATAGAAAGATTCGATACCTATCTCTCAAATCTTTATGAGTATGCAAATTGTAATCCTCTCTCGTACACGGACTATTACGGTTTGCTCGGGGTACTCGCTGGTTTTTCAGTTAGGTCTATAAGAAAAGGATATGCAGGGGAAGCATCGTTATTGGGTGTATACTTAGGTAAATTATCACCTGGGAAAACCATTTTCAAGGTAGAGGGTCCTTCTATGGAATTTTTCCCAGGCTGGGGAGCTAGTTTTGGGCGTGGTTTTTGGCTTGGAATTTGGACAGGTAGCTATTGCGATCTTCAAGGAGCTTTGGAATATGGTGTTGATACACCTAAAACTCCTCTTGGAAGTTTTTCAATCCTCTACAACCCCTCCAGTAAGAACTTTGGTATTCTTATTGGTGGAGCAAGTGCGGGGGGTGGAGTTTTGCTCAAAAATTTTATCGGGATAAAAAAAGGATTATCAGGATACCAGAAAGTTTTTACTAATCCTGACCCCCTTAACCAGTATTTATTGGGACCATAGCTGATTACATAATAACGGCTTAAAAACTGGAGCTCTTTGCCATGAATTCCCAAACAAAAAGATTGTTCAGCAGTAACAGCGTTTTAATAACATTTCATTTTATTGCTTCCCTGCTACTCCTATTAGTTCTACTTAATGAAAACGCTGATATACTTAGTAAGGCTGTTTGTAGTGTTTCTGCAATAGTGGTATTAATACTAACAGTAAGATATGTGATAGTCATCGAAGTTTTCCCATCGCATTTGAGAATTAACCGGATTGGCAAAAAACAATATGTCTCATTCAGAGATATCGAATGTATTGAACAATGCATAGGATGGCTTTGGAGAATAAGGTTCCGTAATTCAAAACCTAGTCTTTATTTTTATAATTTCATGAACCGAAAAATGATAGAATTTCTTGGCACAAAAACCACTATCCATTATTTGCCAAGTTATCAAAATATGCAGAAAAAATAAAACATAATATGCGATCAATTTGCTCATATGCGCATCTTGAAGATTCAGTCAAGAAGCCGCTTTCCTGACATTGAAGTTAGCCAGGAAGCAGATGGTAGTGACCTGGCGATTCTTGCCAGCAATTTTAACCATACTGATTGTTCAGATACTTCTCCTTGCGAAGGAGACATAAACGGAGATGGAGCTGTAAACGCCGAGGATTTAACTCTCTTTGTAGCGGAATTTGGGAGGACCGATTGCCCTCACGATGAGTTGTACTATTTCCGCAACGATCATCTCGGGACCCCTCAGCGCATTACCAACCAAACCGGCACCATCGTCTGGTCTGCAAACTATAAACCTTTTGGAGAGGCAATTATCACAACCAACACCATCACCAACCCCTTCCGCTTCCCTGGCCAGTACTACGACCAGGAAACAGGATTACATTATAATTACTTCAGGTACTATGATCCGGGGGTTGGGAGGTATTTGAGAGGGAACCCGATTTCTAATTTGAAAGTGGGGATCATGGGGTTTAATATAGATTCCAATGTTACTAAAATAGTACTTTGCATACACACTTTACCCTTCCATTTAATTCATTCAGGCACAATTGGTATGCCAATACCGTATAACTATGTTTCTAACAACCCTGAGAACTTAACTGATCCTTTTGGACTCGTGGAATTAAAGAAAGGCGCAGATGAATCTTCAGGACCTTTTGCATTCTACGGGGCTGGTGCCTCCTTAATACTCACGGGCACACTACTTGTAGAACAAGGACTGGGAATGATCGCTGTTGGGGGACCAGTTGGTCTTGCCGGGGGATCAATTGTAACAAGTGTAGGAATGGTTATATGGTTTACTGGAGTGGGAACCGTTTATATCGGTATAACCACAGATCAAGCTTTCCAAAGAACAGACAAATCCAAAATATGTGAATCCAATGATGCTAATACACCAAGTTTCTGGGGAGCAGGAATAAATCTAGGCTACTGACAAGGAATATATTTATATACAAAAACACTAGAAAACTAGCTCTTTTAGGCATTCGAGACTTGACATTTAAAAAAGGATGGAAAGATGCAAAGTGAAAAAACAAGATTTAGATTAATTGCCTTTGTATTACTCCCTCTTTTAATAATAATAGGGTATATATTAAGCCTTATTGTAATGGACTTTATTCATTTACAAATCGATTTCAGGGGAAAAGTTATTATGGCAATGAGTTCCGTCCCTCTCTACATATTTTGTATACTTTCCCTGAAAAGGAAGCTGGAAAAGCACAGATGCAATGATGAATAGGATTATCAGGCACCTTTTTTTAATTCATGTCAGCTGCAAACGGAATTAGCAAGCTATTAAGTAGAAATCCAAGTAAAGAGCAATGTATGCTGAGTTCCCACATCCATTCTAAAATTTAATTAAAGCAAGATAGTATTTCCTATTTCTCTACTGCGGCTGCCGCAGTGAGGAACTTCATTAATGTCAGGAAATACGTACTTCTTGTTGAAAATACCTTGGACACAATAGGGCTGACTTTAACCGCACCGATTGATCAGAAACGACTCCATGCGAAGGAGACATAAATGGAGATGGAGCTGTAAACGCCGATGATTTAACTCTCTTTGCAGCCGAATTTGGAAGAACCAACTGCCCTCACGATGAGTTTTATTATTTCCACAACGATCACCTGGGAACTCCTCAGCGCATGACCAACCAAACCGGCACCATCGTTTGGTCAGCAAACTATAAACCCTTTGGAGAGGCAAATATCACAACCAACACCATCCCCAACCCCTTCCGCTTCCCCGGCCAGTACTACGACCAGGAAACAGGATTACATTACAATTACTTCAGGTACTATGATCCGGGGGTTGGGAGGCATTTGAGGGGTGATCCCGTAGCCTCGATTGAACTCATCTTTATCAAACAAATTTCTCATCGATTGGAAAAGCATCGGTTCAGCATGGGACTCAAATCTAAAAAGATGACAAGACTAGGTGTTTTGGGTTTATATTCTTATACCCGGAATAATCCTGAAACATTTTTTGATCGATATGGGCTAACAATCGACCCTTTGGACTTATACGACCCAACGATCCCTTACAGGAGTCCAAATATTCAGTCAATAAGTAGCGGGATTTCTTGGGCAGGCATGGATTACACTTTGATATGGTGGAGTAAGGAATCTGGATGGTATCCAAGAATTGAAACGGGACTTTCAGCAACTCTCATTGGAGCCTCGCTAGTCAAGGTAACGTTCCAAGAAAGCGACAGATGCTTCTCTCCAGAGGACACACCTGAAATAGCTGTTGGTTGGTCCAAACATTTAGGTGTATTCACCTCTCTTGATGCCAAAAGATATGGATTTGCCGTTGGTTTTGGCATTGGTTTACCCGTTACACCTTCGGTTCCCATTTCCAGAAAAACAGCAACGGAAATTCTTGAACCATTAGTCGATATAGGTTTCTGAGAAGACTGGGAATAGTGAAATAACAGAAAATTAAATAGCACACACGAAAATTAAAACTCTGGTTATTATTGCGGAACAAACTATCGAAATACAAGTTTGGGAGGGGATATATAAATGAGTGATGAACTTTTTGAGAGTCCAATCACTAAGATAATGTTGCTCCTACTAGCCTTTTTCCTATTCAGTATTGGTGTCTACATAATCTATGCCGTAATTGCGAATAAACCACTCGCAGATCCAAACAACCCAAGTAACTTCATCGCAAATTTGCCATTCTGGAGCAAGGAACTCCACAAAGCAAAACTATTTGTGATTGGCTGCATCACGACAGTATTTTTTTTGATCTGCGTTATTAAGTATATTTCCGAATTGATCATAAAAGAGTGAAAAGAATGGATTCTTTCGAAATGTGGCGGTGGTGCATTTTATCTTGAAAATCAGAGATACGGCGGTAGAAAATTTGGTCTAGTGATACTGGCTACCGATAAATTCTTACACTATTCGTTTTGATTCCTGCAATGGAATTTGCACTTTTTGAATGGTATGATACTTAGGTCCCAGAAGCAATAATGCTTGGGGCTGACCCTATTTTAAAAGATTACAAGAATAAAAGAACCTGCAAGTAAATTGGCAATGATGCAAAAGATTGATCCAATAATAAGAAAGAGTAGATGCAATTTTAGGAGTGCGGTGTTAGATCCTTTTGCCTGGAGGGGAGGCAAGCTAATTCTTTCAAAACAAAACCTGCGATTTGAACCAAATTCTCTAGAATATGACACCTCTTCTTTGAGCATTCCACTTCATAATATTACTTCAATCAATGCAATATATCCAGACTTGCTATTTAACAGGATATTAGTTTTGTTGAAAGATGGCTTCATCATAGAATTTCGGGTACCGAAAAGAAAAGAATGGATACAAGATTTAA
>QMLZ01000273.1 GCA_003646995.1 Deltaproteobacteria bacterium
AAGGCCGCTGCAGACAGTCCCCCAAAATACGAAGTGACCGCCTTCAAAAACACTGCTATAAATGCAATTACAGAAAGCAATATCAGCAGTTCATTGGGCGTAATGTTGTCTACTATGGTTATCTGGGTCTTGTGCCAGGACAGCCAGGAGGAAGGGTCATGTGCTATCCACGGAATCTTCCAGCTTACGGGCTCATTGCCCAGTTTCATTCCCTTGTCAACGAATGGCTGAAGCAGGTACGCGGGTACAACAACAAAAAGGGAAGAAATGGCAGTAAGACCCATTGATATAAACATCAAGGCCTTATGCCTTTGAACATACTTGGCTATGTCTTTGCCCAAAATGAATTCAAGCATGGTTCTGATTCTTTTCGATTATTGAGAAGATACCTTGTTCATCAGAAACTAGGAGGGCCTTGTTGAACATAGGGAAAGCAGTAGCCTTGATCCTCTCTAAACAGCGCCTATGTAGCGGGAAATAACTATCCTTTGAACCTCCGAGGTTCCTTCTCCTATTTCAAGAAGTTTCTGGTCCCTGTAAAACCGTTCCACTTCGTACTCTTTCATTAGGCCGTAGCCACCATGGAGCTGTACCGCATGATTCGCGCACCTGTACATTACTTCAGAACAGTAAAGTTTGGCCATGGCAGCCTCTTTTCCAAACGGTTTATTATTATCACAAAGCCAACATGCCTTGTAAAGGATTAGTCTGGCACACTCGATCTCCATAGCCATGTCAGCCAACTTAAAGGAGTTTACCTGGAAGTGGGCAATGGGTTTTCCAAACTGCACCCTTTCCCTTGCATATTTTAAGGCCATCTCAAGACAACCCTGGGCACCACCAAGACCCATGGCTCCTATGGAAAGCCTGCCTCTGTCCAGTGTCTCAAGCATCTGATGAAAACCATGGCCCCGTTTACCAAGCAGGTTCTCCTTCGGAACCCGGCAATCATCAAAATAAAGCTCACTGGTGTTGGAGGCCCTCCACATCATCTTGCCATGCATTGGCCTAGCCTCATATCCCGGTGTCCCGGTCTCCACCAGGATACAGGACAACTCAGGTCGGCCATCTTCCCTGGTCCCAGTTCGGCATAAAGCAGTAACGCCGGTGCTTATCTTTGTGTAGGCATTCGTGATGAAGATTTTACTCCCGTTTACAACCCACTGATCCCCGTCCAAGACAGCCGTGGTCTTGGAATTCCCTGCATCAGAACCTGCGTTAGGCTCGGTCAGCCCAAAGCCCCATAGTGCCTCGCCACTGCAAAGCTTTGGCAGGTATTTGCGCTTTTGTTCCTCGCTTCCATAATAATATATGGGGCCGATACCAAGAGAGTTGCCAGCAGCAACCGTGGCTGCATGCGAACCATCCACACGGGCTATTTCCTCTGTGGCAATTATATATGAGAGGTAGTCCATTCCCTGGCCACCATAGGTCTCGCTTACAACCATGCCAAAAAGGCCCAATTCTGCCATTTTCTGCATGGTTTCATACGAGAACTCCTCCCTCTCGTCCAATTCCCTGGCCACAGGTCTGATTTCCTTCTCAGCGAACTCCCTCACCGATTTTCGCAAGATCTCTTGCTCCATTGATAGGGTAAAGTCCATAACAACTCCCAAATGTAGTTTTTCTAGTTACCGGCTGATTTGCAAGATCACCAAATTCTCTCAGCAAAACCTTGTATGTTACGATCCTTTCTAACTGCACGATTTTATAGGCAAGTTACCATTGCATTGTCAATGCGAAAATTCCTCCCATATAGCTTCCGCAAAATAGTGTTGACTTTTCCCATCTGATCTACTAATTAGGAGACCGATTATTTGGGGGGCTATTTGGTCCGTGTTTCCCGTGAAGACTCAACCTTATAATACCAGAGAGTACTATTGTATTCAGTATTTAGATAATCTTGAGCCAACCCACAATCTTGGATCCACCCTTATGCATTCCTTAGCTTTTGCAGAAAGACCTCCCTAGGGGGTATGAATGTAATAGTTTAATTCATCCAAGGGCAAAAGCCCATCGCATCAGCAAAATAGAATCTTTTTTGGGAGGAGGAACTGTATATGACAAAGGATATTGCCGTAATCGGAATTGGTACCACAGGCTTCCGGGCCACGACTCCCGATTTATCGTACAGGGAGCTGACCTATGAAGCGGCGAAAAAGGCCTATATGGACGCAGGGGTTGAACCAAAACAGATTGGTGCCTTTGTTGCCACCTCTGAGGACTTTTGTGAGGGCTATAGCATCGCTGATGAATACTCACCAGATCAGCTTGGAGCCGTTCTAAAATCCATTTATACAGTGCCTGGGGATTTTATCCAGTCCATGGCTTCTGGTGTGATGATGCTTAAATCCGGCCTTTATGACATTGTTGCGGTTCAGGGGCTGAGCAAGGCGTCAAATATGATCACCAAACCTTACCTTACAGACTTTGCACTTGATCCAATCTACAACAGACCTCTGAAAGAACACTCCGACTATATTGCTGGCATGGAGATGAACCGCTACCTTTACGAGACTGGCACCAGTAGGGAAGCATGTGCCCAGGTGGTGGTCAAGAACAAGAGAAATGCCATGACCAATCCCTTGGCAGGTCATGGCTGCGAGCTGACATTGGACTATGTTCTGGACTCACCTATGGTTTCTTACCCCCTTTCGGAGCTGGATATAAGCCCCTATTCGGACGGAGCTGTGGTTATTGTCATGGCGACTGCGGAAACAGCCCTGTCCCTTTCAGATAAACCTATTTGGGTCAGAGGCATTGGATGGATTTCCGACACTCCTGGCCTTGAAACCAGGGACTGGGCAAAAGCCGTCTATGCTCAAATGGCCGCGGACATGGCATATAAGATGGCGGGTATACGATCCCCCAGGTCAGAAATAGATTTTGTGGAAATAAGTGATGAGTTTTCCTACAAAGAACTCCAACATTTGGAGGCATTGCGGCTTTGTAGTCCTGGGGAAGCTGGACTGCTGACACTTGAAGGTGCAACAGAAATCACGGGAGAGTTGCCGGTAAATCCTTCAGGGGGGTGCCTTGGAGTTGGCAGCCTTCTAGAGTGTACAGGGGGACAGAAGATATTGGATGTCGTGTTGCAATTGAGAGGAGAGGCAGGAAAAAACCAGCTTCAAGACGTCTCCACCGGCCTTGCCATGAGCTGGCGTGGTCTTCCGACAACAACAGGGGCTGTGGCCATACTGTCGAATTAGAAGAGGAGGTAATAGAAATGGGTTTGAGAAGAGTAGCAATTGTTGGTGCAGGGATCACCAAATTTTATCGATATACGCAAGAGACCCCAAAAGAACTGGCTTACGAGGCCGCAAAGATGGCATTGGATTCTTGTGAAATGACGCTTAATGATATTGATTGCGTCTCCCTTGGAACGGCTCCTGACGCCTTTGATGGTATTCACATGAATGGAGAATATCTGGTGGACGGCGCTGGAGCTTACAGAAAACCTTATATGAGGCATTATGTGGGCGGAGGTACAGGTGTTCTTTCTCCAATCCACGGTTGGTTCCATGTGGCCTCTGGGATGTTCGACACCTGTCTGGTTGTGGCAGAAGAAAAAATGTCATCTGCTTTTCCCCATCCAGCCGGTGCATTTCTTACTATCTTCGATCACACTACAGAGCAACCCCTATATCCTACTCTCATATGGATCTTTGCTATCGAAATGCATCGATTTATGCACAAGCACGGTTACACAAAGGAGGAAATTGCCCAAGTTGCGGTAAAGAATAAAAGAAATGCCTTGGATCATCCATCAGCACAACTGGGGGCTGAGATTACTGTAGAAGACGTTCTGAACTCAGAAGTAATGGCATATCCGGTAAATAGGCTGGACATCAGCCCCACAAGCGATGGTGCTGCCGCCATAGTGCTGGCCTCAGAGGAAGTTGCCAGGAGAGTGACGGAAAAGCCTATTTGGATCGACGGCATAGGGTATTGCTTGGACACCGCGTATTGGTGCAATAGAGATCTGTACTATCCAGATTATGTAGAGGTTGCCGCAAGACAGGCCTATGAAATGGCCGGCATTAAGGAACCCAGCAAAGAAATCCATGTTGCAGAGCCCTATGATCCCTTTACATATAAAGAACTCCATCATATTGAGGGGCTCCAGCTTTGCAAGCGAGGTGACTCCGTAAAGATGCTCCTTGATGGGGTAACCCAGAGGGATGGAAATCTTCCTTGCTGTCCTTCTGGTGGCGCTCTGGGGGTCGGGAATCCCATTGCGGCCACTGGCCTTATGAAAATTATCGAGATTTTCTTGCAACTTAGAGAAGAGGCTGGGCCAAGACAGGTCCCTGGTAAGCCCACATGTGGCGTTGCCCAGGCCTGGGGAGACCTCATGCAGGTGGGAACCGTAGTGGTAATGAGATCTTAGAGGCGGAAGGAGGAAAGACCTATGTTGGATGCCCAAAGAATTTTGAAGACAGCTACCAAGGTGAAATTGGACGATATCAAATCCGGGAAGGTATTGTCGGTTCACGATAAACCAAATCTCAAATATGCATGGGACAATGGTGTTGCCATAGGAAGGTATTTGGCAGAACTAAAGAACGGCAGGATAATCGGCAAGAGATGCAATTCGTG
>QMLZ01000274.1 GCA_003646995.1 Deltaproteobacteria bacterium
AAATTTAACCCGCAAAGGCGCAGAGGACGCAAAGATAGGATTCATTTTTTTCTTGATCAGAGACTAACTGATCAAGCAAAGAACTCTGCCCTGCGGGCAGGTTAATCTGACGCTTGTGGTAATACTGTTCATTTTCGTCAACATTTCAAAAACTATCAAAGTGTCCAGCCAAACACAACAAGGGTAGTCGTTGTGAACCTCGTCTACCCAGAGGCCACAATAGCTTTTCTTCTTTGTGTACTTGGCATCTTGAGCGAAGCGGGCGGTTCATTTTAATGTATCTACGGGCAGTGTAAAATTTATGACACGTTTATCGAGCAGTAGCTCTGACTAAAACGCTACATGTTCACAGGTAAGTATTCTAAGGTCAATAATACTTTGCAAACAGTAACGGCTACTGCGGTTCCAAGACTTAGAAGACCGAAAAACTCTGCCATGCAGGCAAAAGAGAGAGCCCTATGTGGTGACATTGATCGCCATGACACAATGGTTGCAACGACATTGCCGTCATCATGGAAACCGTCAATAGAAGCAAACATGAACCCCAGCACGACTACACATACGACAAATGCTGATTCCACTTTTTTCACCCTGACTTCTGTAGTCTTCTCCTATATGCGTGTCAACTCAATTTCCAACTTTATTAATCCTTCAGCCATGTTTCGAGTGATCTTAAAACCTAATTTTCTCCCCAGTGCCAGCATCTGGGTATTTTCCGGTAACGCCAACCCCCAGAGATATTTCATGCCTCGTTCTTTTGCTATATTTATCAGCTTTTCCATCAATGCTGAGCCAATACCTTTGCCTTGCCATGGATCTGCTACAACTATGGCAAATTCTGCTTTTTCTCCATCGGGATCACCCAAAAGCCGCGAAACACCGAGCATTTTGCCGACCACTTTTCCGTCTTGGACAGCCAGTGCAACAAGCGCCATGTCGCGGTCATAATCTATCTGCGTAAATCGCGCCACTAATTTAGGTGGTAGGCTTCTCAGTGGACTAAAAAACCGATAATAGATGCTCCTGGGGGAAAGGTTATTAAACAATTCAATCAACGCTGTGGCGTCCTCGGGCTTGATAGGTCTAATGAAGATCCGGACTCCACGGGCGCTTGTTGTTTCCATCTCGTATTGTTCTGGATAAGGACTGATTACGAGATGCTGATGGCCTGAAACCGTAGTCGCTTTAACAATAACCCTTGCATCTGCAGCCATGCATTGGTGTCTTGTGACAATGAGAGGGTTTATGTCCAGCTCGGTGATTTCAGCAAAGTCTGTTACCAGTTGCGATACTCTGATCAATATCTCCTCAAGGGGCTCCAGATCTGCCGGAAGCATATTCCTGTAAGCACTGAGCGCTTGGTATACTCTCGTCTTCTCCATTAGGCGTCTTGCCAGCAGGCGATTCAGAGGGGGTAATCCCAATGCATAGTCCTTCCAAATTTCGGCCATTACTCCCCCCATACCAAAAAGAATTACAGGCCCGAACAAAGGATCTTGTTTACTTCCTATGATAAGTTCGTAACTTACATCAGTCAGCATGGGCTGGACAGTCACCCCCCTAATTTTAGCCCTTGGATTGTATCTCCTCGCGTTAGTGACAATTGCTTCAAACGCCTCCTCTACCTCCTTATCAGACTGAAGATTTAATCTTACCCCTCCCACATCGCTCTTATGGGTAATATCTGAAGAAAGAACCTTCAGTACTACAGGATATCCCACCCTCTTGGCTATTTGTACCGCTTCGCCAACAGTTTCGGCAGCATGAGTTGAAACCACGGGTATCCCATAGCAGCCCAAAAGGGCCTTGGATTCAATCTCTGAAAGTAGTGAGCTACCTTTATTCAAAGACGAAGTAATTATTTGCAATGCCTCATCTCTTTCAAAGATCAGATCATTTTTGAGCCTGGTAGGTATTTCCTGCGACATCTGCTGATTTCGGACATAGCAATACATATACCTGAATGCCGAAACCGCTCTTTCAGGCGTATCGTATGTTGGTATTCCGGCCTGGTTGAAAATTTTTCGACCGATCGCTGCTTCCTTTCCCCCCATCCACACAGCAAAAACGGGAAAGCGTCTTTTGTCCTTTACTAGGTCCGCAATAGACTTTGCTACACCCTCGGCCCTTGAGAGAGCCTGTGGAACATATATGAGGATCAGGCCCTCCACATCTCTTGTGTCGAGGCACACTTCAATGGCGCGTCGCCATCTTTCAGCGGTGGCATCCCCTATTATGTCAATTGGATTTGCCCTGCTCCACACAGGGGGCAAAAACTGGTCAAGTTTACAAACGGTACTACTGTCAAGTGTAGCAAGTTCCATTCCATACGAAGCAATAGCATCAGTTGCCATTACACCTGGGCCTCCCCCGTTTGTTACAATCAAAAGCCTCTTGCCCGAAGGGACAGTTGTTTTGGCCATTAATTCCGCACAATCAAATAATTCCTCAATAGTATCTACCCGAACAGCCCCTGCCCGTTCAAATGCAACCTCGTAAATACTATCTTCGCCCGCAAGAGCACCAGTATGTGAAGAAGCAGCAATGGCGCCGGCCGGTGATTTCCCGGCCTTCAAAACAATAATGGGCTTGATTCTCGAAACTGCCCTTGTGGCGCTCATGAATTTTCTAGCATTGCTGATACACTCCATGTACATAATTATGCTACTTACATGGGGATCGTTACCCACATAGTTAATCAAGTCTCCAAAATCCACATCGAGCATGGATCCAATGCTTACGAAATAACGGAAGCCTATTTTCTCCTCCAATGACAGGTCAAGTACGGACGAGCAAATCGCGCCGCTCTGCGAAATAAAGGCAAGCTTTCCAGGCGGAGGATACTGCACCGCAAAGGTAGCATTCAGACCTACTTCGGCACATATGATTCCCATGCAGTTTGGGCCAATGATACGGAGCCCTCCCTTTTCTGCCTCTTCCTTTATCATTAATTCTATCTTTTGCCCTTCTTGGCCCGTCTCTTTTCCGCCAGCAGAGATTATGACGGCCCCTCCAACTCCTGTTTCGACACACTCCCGAATAATAGCAGGTACTGAAGCAATGGGGACTGCAATAACTGCCAGATCAGGCGGCTTGGCTATTTGTTTTATGGAGGTATAACACTTATGGCCACAAATAGAGTGATACCTTGGATTAACAAAGAAGGCATCTCCCTTAAACGCAGGGTTCAGCAAGTTACGTACGAGTTGATTTCCGATCGTTCCCGGCTTCTCACTAGCGCCGACAAGTACAACGGACTGCGCTTTGAAGATCTTATCCAGATTATAGAGACTCATCGCACTCACCTCCAGAAACAAGGTTCTTTTTGATAGCCATGTAGATGGCTGTGCCCCTATCAGGTTCACTCTCAACCCATGCCCTGCCTCCGTGTTTTTCTGCTACTTCCTTCACAACGGCAAGCCCTAGGCCGGAACCAGCCGTCCCTTGAGAAGTGCGGGTTCTTTGAAATACGTTAAAAAGCCCTTCTGCATCTTCACGCGGGATCCCCACCCCATTATCAGTGACAGAAAGGATATGAAATTCCCCGTTTTCTGAGTGGCCAATCTTTATTTCATTCATGCCGGGTCCGCCGTACTTAATGGCATTGTCAACAAGGTTTCTTAATGCCCTGATAAGAGCTTTCTTATCGGCTACAACCTCAGTCTCAATATTGTGCGGTAGTAGTTTTATGGCCCCGGATTTCAGGCGATCTTCGAATTCTGATTTGATCTGACCTATGACCTCCTTCAGCTTTACAACCTCAAAACGTGGCTGGACCTCTTTGGCGGCAATATAGGCATTAATATCCTCGAGCATGTTTACCATATGTTCAGCCAGCCTCTGGATCTGTTCACAATACCCTTTGCCTCTTTCGTCAAGCCGTATACCACATTTGTCCTTGAGGCGCCTTGAAAAGCCATGTATGCTGATGGCAGGGCTTTTGAGGTCGTGCGCAATCGAATAGGCAAAGAACTTGATGGTCTCTTTCCTTTCCCTGAGTTGCTGGATTTTCTCGCCTAGTTCTCTGTTAAGCCGCAAATTCTCAATGGCTGAGGCTATCTGGCTGCCAAGGACGTGAAGAAGATCAATTTCCCTGTAGTCCAGTTCAAAAGGTCTCCCTGTAGCTAGGTTCATTACGCCCACAACCCTGTTTATGGAAATCATCGGAACACAAATGACTATTTTAATACCCTTACTCTCAAGTAGGGCTGCCCTGTTTTTGGTCTTCTAAGTCTGTCACATATTGTGCAATAAAGCATCGAGCTCTGGCTGCCTTTCCGGAAAAGCCTTCATAAATGTCAATTGTCTCCAGACCTGCAGCATCAATGCGTGAGTGAACGGCGAGTACCAGATGTTTATTGTCTTCGTCCATGAGATAAATTCTGCCGGCGTCCAATTGAAACTCATCAAGTACCCTGTCCAAAACCCGGTGTAAAAGCTCTTTTATTTCAAGAGACGAAGAAACCAAATCGCTCATATCTCGAAGTATGGATAACGACCTGTTCCTCTGCCTAAGCCTCTTTTTGCTGAGTGGGATAGAAATATAAGATTTGTATTTCTCCCGCACAGTACTCATATCTCCATGGGGAAGA
>QMLZ01000275.1 GCA_003646995.1 Deltaproteobacteria bacterium
CGAGTTCCTTCCATACGTCGGCTGGGTCAACGCCAAGGTCTAATATCATCATGCAAAGCCTTCTTAGAGCCTTGGCTTCCACTTCGTCCTGCCTGGAATGGAGCTTTTCTTGTACGTCCTTGAACTCTTCGAGAAAGTCAGCCCAGAGCTTGATGCCAAGCGCACTATACAGCTTAACTAGGGTCTGTGCATCGTCAGGGTTCATACCCTCGCTGACTTCTCCAATATCATTAATCGACACCTTTTTTTCCAATGTTAAGGAAACCTTTTCACTCACCAGGTCGAGTTGCTCTATAAATTCGCGGCTGGCTTTTATGGTAAGGGTTGCCTCGGGGGCTATTGGATAATTGTAGTATCTTAACTCTTCACTGACTTGGCCAACGGAGTAGGTCTTGACCGAGTGCTCCCAGAGAAACTGGGGGAATAACTCATTGATTGTATACCGCAAGTCATTGAGGGCCTTGGGTGTGATACGCGCTTTTTCAGGCCTTAGATTCCTAGGCGGCAACTCATAGTATAGCCAGCCTTTAGCTATAGCGGGCGGGGCCCCGTAAAGGAGGTAGGCGGACCTTACTCCGATGAGCATTGCAAAGTCCTTAATTCGCTCTTGGTATGCCACAGTTCGCCTGGCGGTCTCAAGGCGTGCATAGCTTCGCTGTTTTAAACCCAGAAGGGCTCCTGCATATTGCTGGGTCCAGCCCATTAATTGTCTGAACATCCTGATTCTATCTCCAATGTACATGCGTACCCTCTCGTTTAGTGTTGACAAACACCTCGGTTTGTTTTACATAGCTAGCTATGACTGGCTATACTCTGAAAACGAATGCTTACGAGCTAGCGCGTGTATCTGCTCGCTAGCTAGCTACAAGCTATTACAGAAGCGGTGAGAATTTCAAGAACAGATTTTGTCAGGTTGGAGTTCAAGGGAGTGAAGTACTGGAGGTCAAGGTGGTTCCCTTAACGGAAACATGTCGTTTAGTTGACTCCCATGAGTGGAAAAAGGACCGCAATAAAATCAAATAGTTGGGGGTAATGTCATGGAACCAGAACAACGCCATGTCAATATTCCGATTTCGAAACTGCAGGTACCGCCGCGGGAGTTTAGTCCTAGGGTCATTGGTGGACTGAACCGGACTTATGTGCGCCGGTACAGAGAGACCATTGAAGCAGGCGAGGGGGAGAAACTCTGGCCGATTGAAGTTTGGAGAAAGGAACCCGGGAAGTATTGGATTGTATCAGGGGTCCATCGGTATTACGCAGCGGTAGAAGCGGGTCTGGCTGAGATCCCCTGCGTGGTCCGCGATGACGTAACCGAGGAAACGTTCCTGCTTGAGGCCTTCGTGCCGAACCTGACACACGGATATCCCTATGTGAAAGATGAAAGGCGGAAGGTTGTGAGAATCCTTTACGGTCGTGGGTTCAGTGTAAAGGAGATTCATGAAAAGACTCATATTTCTAAGTGGGCGTTGTACCAGTGGGTGAAGGACCTGGCGGATCACAGGCGGAGTATGAGGGATGCTGCGATCATGGAAATGGCGAGAAATGGGCTTACGCATGAGGAAATTGCCAGGAGAGTGGGCCTTACGAGACAGGGTGTTGATAAGATTCTCAGGACGGAACAAAGCGCAAACTGTCGTTTAGTTGCATCGGATAATTGTGAGACGGACAGAACTACGCAACAAAATTTGGAATCAAAATTTGTTGCGTCCCCACCTAACAGTTCTGCAACTTCTACAAACTCCTGTAATCCCAATAGGTTAGATGAAAACATAGATTGTGTGACTGAAAATCAAAGGGTTAACATTTATTCTACTTTTGTTAACCCTGAAGATAGTGGCCATGGGTCCGAGAGGCGAAATGAGGAGGCTGGCCGGACAGACGAGTCCCCTGCCTGCGATCATTCCGAAATCTTGTCGTCCTCTTCTTCCGAGAATAGTCCTGATGATGACGGACTTGCTAAAGAGAAGCATTTAGGCGGCTTTGAGGATGATTCCACATCAAATGAACCGATAGCCACTCAAGAAGACACAGAAGAGCCCTCCGAAAGAGTGGAGTCTGAGGAGGCACAAGGGCCAGAAAGCAAGGAGGACGAGACAGAGACGTTGTTGGAGGATCCAACCCCTGATGCTGAGAATGCCGCTTACGAAAATTTGCAAGAAGAAGTAGATGGTGGAGAAGAGCCATCAGACACCCAAGAGGATACGGGCCTGGAGCCTGAGGCAGCCAGCGCCGGCTCAGGCCGATCCCGGGAACCTGATTCGAGGGATTTGGGGCAGATCGATATGTTCAGGAACCTGCCCGAGGAAGAAAAGAAGGCAATTGAAGTAATCTACTATGTGGCCCAGAGGAAAAAAGGTGCTCGCAGCTTTGACCTCGATGACATAGCAGAGAGGGTCTGCGCTGACGAGGTATCCGAATGGGCCTGGATGCAGGCCGTAGTGAGCTGCGCGATAGTCCTTGCAGTGGGAACCTCGGCGGAGATTGATGAAATAGGCGAAAGGCTAGGTCTGGCGCCGGATGTGGTAAGAGTTATAGGGACTTTCGTCAAGATGGGCGTTTGCAACCCAATCGGCACGGGACTATGGGACTGGGCCAAAAGGAATCTTTGGAAGACGCCTCCAGAGTGGATACTGGAGCTTGTTGGATTTGAGGAGGAAGACCTGTGGTACGTGCTTGAGGGACGGGAGGTACCGAGCCGTGACAAGGTCAAGGGTATGGACGACGAGGTCCTCGAATTTACAACTTCAACTGTGCTGGGTTTGCGCAGTATCAGGGACCGAATCAGGAGCTATCTTCACACCAAGGAGGCACTCCTGCTCTATCTGTTATCCGTGAACAAGATGACGATTGTGCTTAACGAGATCAAGGACGAAGTTCTCATTCAAATGCGCAACGCTAGGCATGAAGGCAATGGGGACAGGAGTGTAAGCCTGAGCGAAGAGTTGCTGGAGCAGTTCAGGCCTTTTGTGGAGAGGGTAGCGGGTATTCACTCTAAGAGTCTTCCTGGGGTTTCGACAGACGAGCTGGAGCAGGACTTATGGATAGGGGTGATTACTGGAATCTTGGGCTGGGAGCCGGATCGTAGCAGCTTGAAGACCTGGGTGAAGAAGATGGTGCTGTGGAAGGTTAAGGAAGTAAAACGGGAGGAATACAAGCGGCTGAAGCATGAAACCGGATACCCAGTTCAGGGTAATGAACCACCGGAAGGAGGGCAGAAAGATGAAACCGCCTGAAAGGGCAAAGTAGGCGTTAGTGCGAGGTGATGAGAAAAGTGTTCGTAGGGGCAAAGACAGATCTTCGAAAATTTGAAAATGTGAAGACAGAAGTGCTGGCACCGCAGGAGGTAGCGAGGATTCTCAATAAATCATTGAGATGGGTTTACAAATATGGTTATGATTTGGGCGGTGTCAAAATAGGTGGGTCATGGATTTTCACGAAGGAGAGCCTGTTCAATGCCTTACAAGCAAGGAAAGAAATGGCGTGCAGTGGTTACTATCCAAGGGCGGCGGTATCAAAAGCTTTTTCCAACAAAGCGAGAAGCCCAATTATGGGAGGCTCGGGAAAGAAAAAGACTGTTAGAAAGGACCCGCACGGTCTACTTGCTTGATGCGGGAACCAAGTATCTGGACTATTCAAAGGCCCGACATACTCCTAAGACTTACAGTGAGAAAAGGAAAGCGATCAGAGACCTCATAAAGCATACAGGAGACATCCCGATTGAGAGTATAACGGCAGACATGATCCTACCAATGCTTTTGCCGAAATCGACCAAGAATCTTTTCAATCCCACAAGAAAAGAATTACATGCCTTTTTCGAGTTTTGCCGGAGGAATTACAGCCTTACCAAAAACCCAGTCGCCGATATTGGCCGTCTTCCTGTAGAAAGAAAACCTCAACCTGTGCCAACTGAAGAAGAGATTGTGCGCCTTCTTGTTGCCGCTGGGCGCCAAGACAGAAATCTCCTTATTGCTTTTATCACGACAGGGGGAAGGCGTTCTGAGATATTTCGCTGGACGTGGACAGAGGACATAAACTTTGAAAAGCGAATCGTAAGGCTAGGGTCGAGGAAAACGCGATCAGGAGAAATGAGGTATAGATGGGTACCTATGAACGATGCTCTTTATGATGCCTTGATGGATCAATGGAAAACTAGGTTGCCCTATTCTGACTATGTTTTCCAGAATAAAGACCCCCGGTATCCTCGGTACGGCGATAGATTTACGACCCGAAGGAGGTTTATGTGGTCCCTTTGCAAAAGAGCAGGAATCGAAAAAGATTTAGGGTTTCATTCACTACGGCGATTTTTCGCGTCCATCTTGGCGGATAAGCACAAGGAAAGCCTTCCCGTAATACAGAAATTGCTTGGTCATGCCTCCATGCTTACCACAGAAAAATATGTCTACAATATCTTCCAAGACATCAAGAAAGCGGTCGACAAAATTGAAATAAAAATACCCCACGAAATACCCCAAAATGAGTCTAGGGATGAGGTA
>QMLZ01000276.1 GCA_003646995.1 Deltaproteobacteria bacterium
CGAGTTATTGAAGGAGATCAACCGGGATTTTAAGATCAGGGCAAGGGGTGGCGGACTAGGTGATCAGTTGAGAAAATTAAACGACTTTCTTCTTAAGAAAAGTGCCGAGGGGAAAAACTGCGCCATCATAATTGATGACGCCCAGAATCTCTCTACCGAAAGCCTGGAGTTGATAAGAATGATCTCGAACTTGGAGACGGAGGCTGAAAAGCTCGTCCAGGTCCTCCTCATAGGGCAACCCGAACTTGTAAAAAAACTGGCTTTCCCACAGCTTCGCCAATTGCAAAGTCGAATTATCATTCATCAGGAAGTCAAGCCCCTGGGCAAACACGAGTTGAAGGACTACGTGTTCTTCAAATTAAATTCAGCGGGCAACGATGGAACCACCACCGTGACCAATGGGGGGCTAAAGGCAATCTACAGGGCGACAAAGGGCAATTTTAGAAAGGTGAACGCCCTCATGGACCGGTGCCTTTACGCCGGGTTCGTGTGTGACACCACCAGAATTTCCCGGAGGATCGTGAAGAAGGCTCTGCTGGATCTACAGGGCAAACCTCTAGAGTTTTACCGCAGGCCAGTGGCTTGGGTCATGGGAGGAGCCATTGCCTTGTCCTTGGCCTTTGGTGTGTACCTGTCGAGGGATCTGTTTGTCCCTTTCAAGAACTACCTTCCAGTGAGCATTGCATCGGCCAAATTGGGTGAAAAAGTACCCGACCAGGTATTGAGTTTTTTGGACAACTATGGCCTTGGTGCATACGCCCAGTCTTTTTTTGGTGGCCTGACGCGAGGTTCCTTAAAAACGGTTTCAAAGAGAATATTACAGGAGACAGGCTTGTGCCTAGTCCAATTGAGCAATGTGCCCGATGGTGTAAGAAGAAAATTTGGGGTGCTTGCATATCCCTCAGATGGTGGGAGAGGGCAAAGGTTTTTCTTGTTTTGGAAGCCACAATTTCTGGTGGAGCGTTTCTACTATGGCTATAAAGGGCCGGAGATTTCGAAACTGCAGCAATTCCTTGCCAGGTTGAGCTTTTATAACGACACAATCGATGGAATCGTGGGTAGGAACTTAATGAGAGCGCTCGTGGAGTTCCAGAAGAGCATGTCGCTTCCTGTGACAGGATACCCTGACCCCGATACCCTATTCCTGATGTGCAATATGGAGGATAGCTCGGTCTATGGAAAAAGCAACACATCACCGAAAACCTCTGGGTGAGCTTCTCAAAGAAAAAGGGATCATAAAAGAATCCCATATACAATTTGCCATTCAAGAGCAAAAGATAACCCACGAGCGCATAGGTGAGGTCCTAGAAAGGCTCTGCTTTGTTACAGAATATGACGTAATTACCAGCCTGTCAGAGCAGGAGGGGATCCCATACCTGGATGTCGATACTGTCATTGCAGAAGAGCGTGTGCTCAAACTTTTTAAGAAAAACTTTTGTCTCAACCATACCATACTTCCATTCAGGGTGCATGACAATGCTATTGAGGTGGCAGTAGCCTCGGTGGCAGATCAAAAACTCACCCAAGCAATCAATCGCCACAGTGGGCTTAGGCCACGGTACTTTTTCTCCGAAAAGAAGAAAATAATAAATGCCATCAACAAGTTTTACTATTTCTTTGAACACCCCATTGAAGAACTCATCGAAAGGGAGGTAAGGCTGCTGTCTCAGGATCAAGAGATGGCAAGAGGTACGGAGAACCTTATAAAGTATATCTTACACCTAGCTGTTAAACGAAGGGCCACCGACATCCATATAAGGCCAATGGATAAATCTATTAATGTCTCTTTCAGAGTGGATGGTGTTATTAGCTCAGCCTTTTCAATGCCTGTGAATCTTTCCCGACTTATCACAAGCCTGAAAATGAAGGCTGACATGGATATAGCCGAGCAGAGAATACCTCAGGACGGGAGCTTCTCGGAGACCATATTGAACAATGAATATGATTTCCGTGTCTCAACGGTTGTTTCCCCCGAAGGCGAGAATATGGTCCTGCGGGTTTTGCCCACTGAAAGCGCCATAATGGGCATGTCGCAGCTGGGATTTTTCAAAGAAGATATCGATACAGTGGAAAGGATATTCAATGAACCATTTGGAATCGTACTTCTAACGGGCCCAACAGGTTCAGGAAAAACCACCACGCTATACGCGGGTATAAGGAGTCTGGATTTGCTCGAAAAGAATGTGCTTACCGTGGAGGAGCCCATTGAATACCACATACCATTGCTGAGGCAGACCCAGGTTAACGAGAAAGCAGGCTACACCTTTGCAAACGCTATCAGATATTTTCTCCGCCACGACCCGGACGTCATCTTGGTGGGCGAGATTCGAGTTGCAGAAACTGCAGCCACTGCAGTGGCTGCGTCAACCACAGGTCACCTGGTATTGTCAACCATGCATAGCAACAGCGCAGTGGGGGCCATACCTAGGCTGAGAGACCTTGGGGTGAGATCCTTCTTGATTTCAGACTCTCTCCTGGGCGTGGTTAGTCAGAGACTTGTTAGAAAGATATGCGAAAACTGCAAGGAGACCTACAGTCTTTTGGATTGGGAAAAGGCATACCTGAAGGATGATGACATCAATGAGCTGTACCGGGGTAGAGGGTGCGAGGTATGCAATGGGTCAGGGTACTTCGGCAGGACACTCGTATACGAGATTCTGGTTGTGGACAGCGAAATAGCCAAGCTAATAGGGCAAGAGGCGGATCTATCCTTGGTCACCAAAAGGGCCAAGGACTCTGGGTTCAAAGATATTTTTCAGGTAACGGCTACAAAGGTCAAACAGGGTATCACTACCACAAACGAGGCCATGAGAGTTTTGGGGCACATAAGGCAGGAGTGAGGAGTCCGGAGCGAGTAGCCAGGAGTTAGAGGAGAAGGGAAAGGTAAGAAGAAAAAAATCAGCTGGTTCGGGAGGGCAATGCGGTACTTTCGATACAAAAAAATACTTCGCTCCGGAGCAACATCCTCTGGTATCATAAAGCTGCCGTACAAGGAAGTGGGCTCCGCCATGTCCCACCTGGAAAGGGATGGGTCCACCGTTGTATATGTGCGTAAGCTTGGGGCCCTGGGGAACTTTCTAGTCCAGGTCGGAACCTTTAGGATTCGGAAAAGGCTTCCGAGAAGCTTCCAGGCCGAGTTCCTTAGCAATCTTTCCTTCATGTTGAGCTCTGGGGTGACTTTAACAACAGCCTTGGAGGAAGCCGCCAAGGGATCTGAGAGGCCGGAATTCGAACATGATATCAAAGAAGTGGTCTTCAGGATCCAAGGGGGCGCTACATTCTCGGAGGCTGCAGCTAATTATCCCCACATTTTTCCCAAGACTGTTGTCCACCTCATTCGTATAGGAGAGGAGACGGGCAAGCTTGACAGGACCTTAATGGACGCGTCGGAGCACCTCAAAAGAATAGATGAAATCATAAGTGACACAAAGCAGGCCCTCATGTATCCCAGCTTTGTGTTTATAGCCATGGGGGCCGGACTAATTTTTTGGTTCTACTATGTTGTTCCAAAGATCGTGATGCTTTTCAGGGAAATGGATGTAGAGCTTCCCACCCTAACACTCTGGTTGATCGCAATATCCAATTTCATAAGAGCCAACATCCTAATAATACTAGCGGCCTTTGGTTTACTGATATTATTTTTTGGAAGTGGTTATAAAAGAAGCCGGAGAGTGCGAAAGGCCGTTGACAAGGTGGCCCTTAAACTTCCCATATCAAGTTCCATCGTGAATGCGTCATCACTGGCATTTGTAACCGAATACTTCAGTCTATTGCTCAATGTCGGTATTGATCTAATGCAGTCCATGAAAATACTCCGGGAATCAATTAAGAACGAGGTTTTCAAGGATAAGGTTGAAGAGGTAAGAGAGTCCATCTCAAAGGGAGAGGGAATTGCGGGGGCATTTAGAAAGGCCCAGATTTTTCCATCTTTCGTTGTGCGTATGATCCATGTGGGAGAAGAAAGCGGTACGCTTCCAGAACAACTCTCCCGTATTGCTGAAAACTACCGAAAGAAGCTATCAGTACTGGTTGCAAGCATCGGGAAAATGATCGAGCCAATAGTTCTGGTGGTTGCAGGGGGCATATTTGCGATTATTATTGGCGGGCTATTTTTGCCCATATATGACCTTATCTCGAAGATAAGTGGGTAAAGGGTAGGCAAAAGGCACGAGGCGAGAGGCAGGAGGCCTAAGTAAAGAGGTTTGATGAGCAGTTTTGATATACTCTTAGGTCGATGGCCTATACTAGAGGCTTGCAGAAAATGAGGAACTCGACAATGCGTAAAGTGAGGCGAGGCCAAAAGAGCGGCTTCACTCTCATAGAGATGGCGGTTGTATTGGTAATTGTGGGGATAGTCATTTCCATCGTGGCCACAATATTACCTTCATTGATCCAATCAGCCAAAATGAAAAAAACCAGAGCCATTTTGGAAAAGGCGGAGTATGCCATTGAAGGATACATTACAGCCAACGGCAGGCTC
>QMLZ01000277.1 GCA_003646995.1 Deltaproteobacteria bacterium
CAGTCCACGTAAGTTCATCACCAGGAACCTGGCCATCAGGTATATAATGCCCCTCAACCGCATCACCACCAGGACTGTCCAGAAATCCCCTGTAGTCAACAAAAGGAGTCCCAATATTATACTTGGGCCACTGATGTATGGCAGCAGCTATCTCCCCGGCTGAGGTGGTCCCCCAATAGTTGCCTCGAGCGTCAATTACAAGTGATGGGTCTGCCGAACCATGGAATTGATACCTCTGAACCTGGAGCGCATAAGTATAATCACCATTATAAATGGTTCGGATGGTATTGCCGTGGATTACAGGAAATGGGGAATTGGTTAATTTGTATTCCCCGTCACTAAATATTCCCACCATCCTGTAATCCTCAATAATATTATTGAGTATCTGGGGATTGCCACCATAATACATGTGAATCCCGTATTCATTATTGATGATGCTGTTACGCTCAATTGTGGGAGACGACTCCCTCATGTAAATGGCCCTTGCCCAGTAGCTGCTGTCGTTGAGAAAATCAGAGATGGTGCAGTCATGGATGTGGGCATTGGAGCGGAGCAGGTAAATGCCAAAATAATTCGCAGATACATTCACATGCTCTCCCACTATCTGGCAGTGGGATATCTCTGGAGAGCTGTCTTCGCAATAGATGCCAAGTGTGGCATTTTCAATGCGGCAGTATTGAAGCACTGAACCGCTGCTGTCAGCTTCAATGAACCGGATGCCTGTCCAGTCCCCAAGGGTGGGGGATTCCTTACTGGACCTGAATACTACGGGATTGGTTTCAGTGCCGCCCGCATTCAGTGTCCCCCTTACCTCAAGAGAACCAGTGTCAAACCTGATCTCCACACCGGGCTCAATGGTAAGAGTAGTGCCGCTGGCAACCTGAATGGAAGTGGTGACTGTATAGGGACTGTTTGCGAGGCTCCAGGTTGTATTTGATGTGATGTCAGAATCAATAATTGTGGGATTGGTTTGTGATGGCGCGGCATTTGCTTCCTCAGAGTCCATGCTTTCCATGCCTGAAAAACTCACAGCCCTCACCACGTAATAGTAAGTAGTCCCACTTGTCACATCATAATCCGAATAGCTTGGCGCAGTCTCTGGAAAATAATTAAGCCTTGAATACCCAGAACCAGATGTGGTGCTTCTATAAATGTTATATCCCTGGATCATTCCAACAGGGGGATTCCAGGTAAGAATAACTTGACCGTTGGCACTGAATGCCCTGAGATTTGTCGGGGCCTCTGGAGCAAGCGTTGGTACCCAGGTGGTCTCCTGATCCATTTTCACCATATATGCTTCGCCATGGAGTATTGGAAAATCTTCTCCTGCAGGTACGCCTTCTGTCCAGGAGCAGGTTTGCATAAGGCCGGTGGAAGGACTATAGCGTTTTATGCTTACGACCTTGTCAAGGCCCAGATCGTTCAGCAGGGAATAGGAAGTGTAGCCGGTTCCAGGACAGGGGAATACAGCAAGGTTAAAGCCCCTTTTCAATGTAATGGTTTCACATGCGGGATCCCCCTCAAAAGTGTACTGAAAGGCATCTCCTGCCACATGAATAATATAGCCTTCATTGTTTGCAATGGGAAAATCAACCCCACCCGCCTGTCCATTATTCCAGGTACACGTCTCAAACAGCCCTGTCTGGTTATTGAAACGCTGGATACTGGTCACATCACCTGAGGAGTTCAAATCATAGATAAGGTCATATGCGTAATAGTCCAGAGGCGCGCTTACTGGATAGCCGAATAAATTGAATCCTGGATTAAATTGTACGCTTTGGCCAGACCATGCGTAAGGCCCTATGCCCAGGCATATGACACTAACAAGGGCACACCATAATAGTCTTCTAAAGAAATTCCTCTTTTTCATGATATCTTACCTGCCAGCAATGGGGTGATTTGGCTTTCTCAATGCCCTGAAAATTGCATACTCACTGTCCGCTTCAACCTTCATTCCTTTACGATCATACAGGGAAGCCAGGCCCAGGTGTGCTTCAGGCGAGCCGGGATCGGCCTCAACAAAGGCGCGGTAAACCTCAATGGCCTTGTCAATATCTTTGTTTTGTGTGTGGGAATAGGCGAGCGAAATATATATATGCGGTTCACGGTAACCCAGGGACAGCGCCTTTTCCAGATACTTAATGGCCAGTGAGAATCTCTTACGGAGGACATAAATTTCTCCCAGGCACCCATGGGCCTCAGCCGAATGGGGATTCTTTTCTATGGCAAGCAGATACTGTCCCTCTGCTCTCAAAAAATCCCCCTGCCTCATAAATTTCACGGCCTTCCGGAGGTGGTCATCTTGACAGTATCCCGGTGTCAACCCGGCAACTGCAATCACGAGGGAGAAACAAAGAATAAGTTTTTTGATCATGGTAAATTCCTCTACAGATTTTGGTTGCAGGCAAGGGGGATCATGTGGAAAGGCGGACAGATTACCCCTCACTAACCATCTGGGATAGCCTTTTTGAACCAGGAAAGACCAATTATTTCTTGCACCAGCTTAGTGCCAAAAAAAAGCCGGACTGCCTTCACGTTCAAAAGCAGTTCGGCTTCTCTCATTTTGCTTTGAGCGTCAAGCCATTCAGGAAAAATTACTTTTCAGAAATACCAGCCGCGCCAGCATTTCAATCATTATAATTAATGCGTTATTATATAGCAAAAATCATGCAAAAACCAGATAAATACTTTAAAGCTATTTTAACTAGCATATCAGATAGTTACAAAACGCTCACCACAAAAGGATTTCTGTAGTGTGAAGTAAAATACCATTTTGTTAAGTAATTTATTTCCAAAAATGGGTAATTTATTTCACATATACGGCCAAAAATACGGAATTGGTAGATACTGTATATTGCTATTTAACATTATGGACCCAAAAGGTAGCCAAAAATTGAGATAGGCAAAAAGATGATTGCCATTATTTATGATGTTGTTTTTTGTAAAAATATCTTAAGACTGAAAACGCTTGCGAATATGCCCATATATGGCTTATATGAGATTTTGTTGCGGTATACCCGTTTAGCTGAAAAAGGGACACACCATTGCATTTACATTTGAGATAACACAACGAAATTTTGGACAAAAATGATATAAGGAGACTATTAATGGATGAGGCTTGGATTATAAACATGCAGGATATGCTGAATGAAAGATGTGAGGTAAAAGAGATGGCCACTCCTGCCAAGGGAGTTTTTGAAAAAATGACCAAAATAATCTCTATAGCCACTTCGCAGGGAGTAAACTCAGAGATATCAACTGGGGTCAGGTGTTTGCGATTCAACGCTTGTGGAAAACTTTCGTGCTTTGCTGAGAGGTGGGACGATCTACAATTGGTATTGACGGAAGATAAATCTGTGTTTGTTGACACCAATATCCTCGTTTATTGCAACAATAAGGACTCATCTTTTTGCAAACCTGCCAGGGAAAAGCTAGATGAGTTTATAACAAAGGGCAATATCCTATTTATTAGCGAACAGGTGCTCCGGGAATATCTGGTTATCATGACCAGGCCTGGGATCTTGGAAAAGCCTATTTCACCAGAGCTTGCCGTTGATGACATAAAGAGGATGCAGGAGCAATTCAACGTACTTTTTCCCGATGACAAGACCCTAGATATTCTATCAGACCTTATTGTGAGGCAGAACTTTCCCTGAGATCACTGTTCATTCACCCTGAGCATCTTCGAGGAAGTCTTTTCAAAAATAGAAGACTTCATGTGGATAATTTGGTCTAAACGAACAAAAAAAGCAGGGGCCACTTTCACCACCCCGCGCCCTGGGTGGAAACGACGGGGGTGGTTAACAAATCTGGTCCTTCCGAGTTTTCCGTGGATCATACAATATTATATTGTGGTCACCCCGGTCATAACCCATTGAAGCAGAACAAGGTACTTTTCATCTGGTCCTCATGCCTTTGCTAGCCATAGGGGCCTTTTGGATTTCCATATTACTGGTAAACATCAGAAGAAATATCTGACATATCCCAAATGAGCCCCTCCCAACCGCAAACCACACCCTCATCTCCACATACGGGACACCGCCAGAATATTCGGTTCGTGGAGGTGTCAAGGCCTATATCAAGAGTCCCCGCACATGGCTTCCTTCCCGGCCGTCGCCAGCATTTTGGGGCAGAATCTGTACCGACGCCACATTTCCTTGAGGTAGCATAAGCAATAATTTCGCCCAACTTTTTCACCTTCAATCTCAGTCGAGGAACCGCTGGCCCAGACATTGTCTCATTAAGCCAATGCCGTATGTCAATTACCCACATTTCCTTTCTCTCCTTGTTCCCTCTAATCAATTTCTCCTTCGGCAATGGCCGCAAAGACTTCATCAAGGTCTTCCCTGACGATTTCTATCCATTCCATCACGTCCTCGGGAGCCTTTGCTTGTGCAGCTATATTCTGAATTACAAGCAGGGTCTTACGCATATGTTCAAGGTTTCTGACACTCTCCCAGCTCATCGCTTCA
>QMLZ01000278.1 GCA_003646995.1 Deltaproteobacteria bacterium
ATATAGTAATCAACCTAACAGCTAAAAAGGAGAATTTAAAATGAGGTTCACGGTAGACCGCAGTCTCTTACTGAAGGCCCTAAGTAGAGTACAAGGTGTAATTGAAAAAAGAAGCAACATGCCGATTCTGTCAATGGTGTTACTTGAGGCATCTGATGCGAACCTAAGGATTTCAGCTACTGATTTAGAAATAGCATATCGTCAGGTGTTGAATGCTAGTATTACTCAGGATGGGTCTGTCGCAACCCACGGAAGAAAGTTGTTCGAGATTTTAAGGGAAAGCAATGCTGAAGATATTGAAATAACTAGCTTGGAAAACAGCTGGATCCGCATCTCAGATGGAAGCGCCCGGTTCAACCTGGCTGGACTTCCAGCGGAGGAGTATCCCACACAAATAGAGCCGGCGGACCTTGAGCTTGTTGAGGTAGACGCCTCCACTATAAGTGAAATGATCAGTAAGACCATTTATGCAGTTACATTGGAGGAGGCGGGGTTTAAGCTTTCTGGCATTTATACGGAAAAGGTGAATGAAACAGGCGGCGAAGTCTTGCGCATGGTGGGAACTGATGGTCATAGACTTTCGCTGGTCGACAAGGCCATAGATGGTATTGAAAGACTTGGGTTGACAGCTGGGGTAATGATACCCAAAAAAGGGATGAACGAGATTAATCGATTGGCCTCTGAGGGTGGCCTGATTCAAATAGGGTTTAGACAAAATAATTGTGTTGTGAAAAAAGATGGTGCGGCAATAGTGATTCGCCTTCTAGATACCAAGTTTCCTGATTACAGGGCAGTCATTCCCAAGGAAGCTGCTCACAAATTCACCGTGGATAGAACCGTTTTACTTCAAGCAATGAAGAAAATGCTCATTTTGAGCAGTGAAAGGTATAGGGCGGTTAAGATAACCTTAGCAGATGGTATATTAGACCTGCATTCAACAAACCCAGACTTGGGAGAAGCCGAAGAGAAGATACCTGTTGAATACCATGATGAGCCATTGGAACTTGCATTTAATGCGCGATATTTCATTGACGTTTTACAGAATATGCATAGCGCCGAAGTTGAACTCGGCTTTGTGGATAACTCAAAGCCGTGCATTATAAGAGGAGATTCGGATCAAGGCTTTCTAGGACTGATTATGCCTATGAGGATATGAAGATGAAACAGGCTACAGCGGATTATAAGGCTTCGGCCATAAGGGTACTTGAAGGTCTTGAGGCGGTCAGAAAGAGACCGGCTATGTACATAGGCAATACCAGCTCTGAGGGGCTTCATCATTTAGTCTATGAAGTGGTGGACAACAGTATCGATGAAGCATTGGCTGGGTACTGTGACTTTATTGATGTTCAGATTCTTCAAGACGAAAGCATAGTGGTGGTTGATAATGGCAGGGGTATCCCGGTGGACGTACATGAAACAGAAGGCATACCTGCATTGGAGCTTGTTATGACCAGGCTTCATGCAGGGGGGAAGTTTGACAATAAGACTTATTCGGTTTCAGGTGGGCTTCATGGGGTTGGTGTGTCAGTTGTCAATGCACTGTCAGAATTCCTTGAGGTGGAGGTCTATCGCGACGGCAAGGTGTATACCCAAAGGTTCGAACGTGGGCATAAGGTTACCGAGCTTACTATAAAGGGAGAAACAAAGCGTAGGGGAACAAGGATCCATTTTCGACCCGATCCGGATATCTTTCCTGACATAGGGTTCGATTTTGAACTTCTAGCAAGCCGTATGCGGGAACTGTCTTTTCTGACAAAAGGGGTTAAGATCAGAATATCAGATGAAAGAACCGGGAAAAAGAAAGAGTTTATTTATGAGGGAGGTATACGTTCATTTGTTGAGTACCTGAACCGTAACAGGGAAGTGATCCATCCAGAGCCAATATATATCTCTGGCAGAAAGAACAAAGTCATTGTGGAGATCGCCTTTCAATACAATAACTCTTATAAAGAAAATATTTTCACCTTTGCGAATAATATAAATACCAAGGAGGGAGGCGCACACCTAGTTGGTTTTAAATCCGCTTTGACACGGAGTATCAATCAGTACCTCCAGAGTTCTAACTTCGTAAAGAACTTCAAGGGGAAGCTAACAGGTGACGACGTGAGGGAAGGATTGACAGCGGTAGTAAGCGTCAAACTTCCAGACCCCCAATTCGAGGGACAGACCAAGACCAAGCTGGGTAACAGCGAAATTAAGGGTTATGTTGAAAACCTGGTAAATGAGGGACTGAGTGCGTTTTTTGAGGAAAACCCTTCCACAATAAAAGCGATCCTGGCCAAGGTTATTGATGCGGCTAGGGCACGGGAGGCTGCCAGAAAGGCAAAAGAACTCGCCAGGCGGAAAGGGGTGCTCTCTGATCATTCTCTGCCTGGTAAACTTGCGGATTGCCAAGAAAGGGACCCAGCCAGAAGCGAGATATTTATCGTAGAGGGGGATTCGGCTGGGGGGTCTGCAAAGCAGGGAAGAGACCGCAGGTTTCAGGCTATTTTGCCCTTAAAGGGAAAGATTTTGAACGTTGAAAAGGCCAGATTTGATAAGATGCTGTCTAGTGAAGAAATTCGGACAATGATCTCAGCATTAGGCACTGGGATAGGAGATAAGGAGTACAATATTGACTCGTTAAGATACCATAAGGTTATTATCATGACAGACGCGGACGTGGATGGATCTCACATTAGGACACTTCTTCTAACATTTTTCTTCCGGCAGATGCCGGAGTTGATTGAAAGAGGTCACCTGTATGTGGCCCAGCCCCCTTTATATAGAGTTGTGGAGGGGAAGAAGGAAAGGTTCATTAAGGATGAGGACGAGTTCAATGAATTTGTGTTGGACCGGGTATCAGCTAAAGGATCGGTGAGCCTTGAAAATGGAAGTAAGATTCAGGGTAAGCAGCTTACTAGGGTGCTTGGGGGGCTTATCAAGCTATACGAGAGTGTGGAGAAGCTGGTGAGAAAGGGTTTTGCTAGGAGCTTTCTTGAAGAGGTTGCCAGGAGTGGGCTCATTGATCGTAGAAAGTTTAAGGACAAGGATTTTATGGAATGGTTCTTCAATCAATTACAAGAGAAAGGTTTTGAAATCACAGATGTGAGGATTAGAGACGAGGACGGTTATTACGAGTTCACTATCTCTGATGGCCCTGGGGTCACCCACGTTTTCACAGTGGACTGGGAATTCATTTCAAGCCCTGAGTTGCGGCAGATCATATCTATCTCGCCTCTTTATAAGGACCTGACGCAGAAGCCATTTGTGGTCACATTTGACGGGGAAAGGAAGACGTTAAAGGATCCGGAGGAGCTCGTAGCATTGCTGCTTGAAAGAGGAAAGAAGGGATTAACGATCCAGAGGTACAAGGGTCTAGGAGAGATGAATCCTGATCAGCTATGGGCTACTACCATGGATCCTGATCGTCGCAATTTGCTCCAGGTCCGGATCGAAGATGCCCTTGAGGCGGATGAGATATTCACCATACTTATGGGTGATAAGGTGGAGCCTCGCAGGGCCTTCATTCAAAATAACGCCCTTGAGGTGCGAGAGCTGGATATCTGAGCGCCCTGGTGAAAAAATAAGCATACCTTGGGCAGACCACCCCATATAGGTGCTTACCAAGTAACATAAGAAAACAGAGGAATTACACAATGATGGAGAGCAAGCAGGCCGTTGAATTCGTGAATATCGAAGATGAGATGAAGAGGTCCTATCTGGAATATTCAATGAGCGTTATTGTGGGTAGGGCCTTGCCCGATGTGCGAGATGGGCTAAAACCTGTACACCGGCGTGTGCTTTACAGCATGTATGAACTGAAGAATACCTACAATAGGCCCTTCAAAAAGTCTGCACGTGTGGTTGGCGATGTTATAGGAAAGTATCATCCCCACGGGGACGCAGCAGTATATGATACCATCGTCAGAATGGCGCAGGACTTCACGATGCGTTACCCCCTGGTGGACGGGCAGGGCAATTTTGGTTCTGTTGATGGCGACCCTCCTGCAGCAATGCGTTATACAGAGGTTCGAATGACCAAGCTTGCCCAGGACTTTCTAACAGATATAGAAAAGGAGACAGTTGATTTTGCACCAAATTATGATGGATCCTTAAAGGAACCAGTGGTTCTCCCTACGCCGATCCCTAACCTTTTGATTAACGGTTCTGCTGGGATCGCTGTAGGAATGGCAACAAACATACCTCCCCATAACCTCACAGAGATATGTGAAGGGATAAAAGTGCTAATTGATGACCCCGCGGTCAGTACCAAGGAATTGATGGAAGTCATCCAGGGCCCGGATTTTCCCACCGCAGGTTTTATTTTAGGGCGCAAAGGGATTGAAGAGGCATACGAGACCGGTCGAGGAATCATTAAGATCCGTGCCCGGGCCTATGTTGAAAAGGTCGGAGGAAACAAGGAGAGGATCATAATTACTGAGATTCCCTATCAGGTGAACAAGGCCAGGCTGCTTGAGAAGA
>QMLZ01000279.1 GCA_003646995.1 Deltaproteobacteria bacterium
AGGGACACAGTACCACTGGAATTAAAGGGAAGAAAGATATTCTTTTATGACTTTCGTTCCGCGGTCCGCCTCAGCCAGCAAGAAACTGCTCTTATCGCAGACCAAATTGCAGCCAAGCTCCTGAAGGATCCCCATAATGTAAAGGTGCTTGTTCCTGAACACGGTTGGTCCGAGGCAGACGGGCAGGGTGCACCCCTGCATGATCCTGAATTGAACCAATTTTTCGTAGAAAAGCTAAGGAAGGCACTCGGGGGAGCAGTTGAAATAATGCAAGTACCTTACCATATCAATGAAATACCCTTTGCCCGCATCGCCGCAAAGACCATGCACAACATGATCTCTGGATAGGTCGAGGTACCTTTTTCCACTACACCAGCAGGTGCTATCAGCGCCATTCGGCCAGCATCCGGGCCATTATATTTTTTATGCCTGCCTCTTCTTCCTTGTTGGGGATCATGCCAATTAGGATATTGAGGAATGCCTGGCCCGCCCTTGTTAGGGGCTGGGTCCTCAGGTAGGCGATGCTTACGTCGAGGTACAAGGTATGCCCTTTAATCCTGACAGTAGCAAGCTCTCCCTGCTTCAGCTCTGATTCAACGGCTTCCCTAACCAGGAAGGAAATACCCTCTCCCCTGGCTACCAACTGTTTGATAAACTCTGCATTACTGGTTTCCATCAATATGTTAGGCGCCAATTGGTGTTGCGCAAACAGGGCTTCCACCTTTTTCCTGGTCCCTGAGCCCTGCTCTTTCATGATCAGGGGCTCCTCGGCGAGCTCTTCCACATCTACCTCGCCCCGGCTTGCCAGAGGGTGAGAAGGACACACGATTACAACCAGTTCCTCTTGGCTAAAGGGGATAAACTGCACATCAGGGTGATCCATGGCCTTTGCAATTACCGCTACCTCATTCTTTAACTCTACTACGCTCTTTATCATGTCCAGGGAACTTCCTTCATCCAATCGTATCTTTACACCCGGATAAGCACTGTGGAAGCTTGTTATAAGGGCGGGCATAAAGTACCTAGCATAGGTTTTGGTAGTCCCTAGTCTCAACACCCCCATCTTGAGGCCCCTGAGCTCCTCGATCAAGCCTTCTACCCGTGATTCTTGCTCGAAGATTCTCTTTGCTTGCTCATACAGCAATTTTCCTTCCTCGGTAAGGTAAATATTTCTGCCCTTTTTCTTAAACAGCTTGAGGTCACACCAATCTTCAAAACGCTTGAGCTGGGAAGTTACGGCGGGTTGCGTGACAAAAAGTTGCTCCGCAGCCTTTGTACAACTTAAGTATGTTGCTGTCAGGTAAAAAACTCGTAGATGGTGTAAATTAATCATGAATGAGCCTCATTTAACTGTACTTTATAATGAGATCCAACGCATAACATTTGTTTATATATAGCATAAAGAAAATGAAATTGACACCACCAAGGTCCTGAATCAGTATGTCAATATCCTGCTATGTCTTACTGTGATCCTATAGTCTCCCGTTCGGAGGTTGGACTCTGCCAGGCTTGCCCCAAGGCTGGTTTTCATATTCTTTATTAACTCAAACCAAAGAAGGGAGGACCAACATGAGTAACGAAAAGGCAGGAAGATTCCCAGATCCCCACGAATTTCAGGTACCCTCGGAGTTAGAGGGATGGGAAGACATGTACCCGTCCCACTACCTTTTCTCCAAGGACCGCCAGGAGTGGGAGAGCAGCCAGTTCTGGTACCAGGATAAGATCCACGCGCCAGACCCCATCCCACCTTTAGATCTAATCTTTCAGGAAGGCTGGCAAATCGCCCTCTCCCAGTACAATACAAGAGTTTTCTGTATTCCCCCGGCCCAGGGGATCGCTCAACGCATGGTGGGTTGCTACATGTATATTTGCGCAACAAACCCTCCGCCTGATGAAATTGTCCAGGAAAAGGCAGGCCTGTTCGAAAAAAGGGTTTTTTACGTATTTGAGCACTATGACGAGCTTTGGGATAAGTGGTTGAGCAAATTCAGGGCGTTAGGCGAGGAAATGAAGGCCGTTAAAATTCCCGAAGAGCTTCCCAAATATGTGCCCGAACAAGAAGTGCTGCCTGCCCCCACTGGCTGCTATGTCTCATACGATATCCTCGAGGCCTTTGACAGACTGGTAAACCAGATGATCAAGGGCTGGCAATACCATTTTGAGATGCTCAACCTTACTTACCTTGCATACCTTATGTTTGCTGATGTCACCCGCAAACTGTTTCCAGGGATAAGCGAGAGTGCCATTGGAAAAATGGTGGCTGGGGCTTATGTATCCATGTTCAGACCTGAAGAAGAGCTGTGTCAGCTCGCTCGCCTGGCCTCCTCAATGAGAGAAGTAGCTGAGATCTTGAAATCCGACGTACCTGTTCAACAGAAAATAGCCCAGTTGGAAAAAATTCCTGACGGGAAGAGGTGGCTGGAGGAATATGAAAAGGCCAAGGATCCGTGGTTTTATGTCTCGTGCGGCAGCGGCTGGTACCATCATGAGGGAAGCTGGATAACCCAGCCCGAAATACCCTTCAGCTACATAAAAAGCTATGTTGAGCGCCTTGAAAAAGGCGAAACCATTGAACGGGCGCTGGATAACATTGACAAACAAAGGGATCAGATCGTCGAGGAATACAGGAAGCTGATCCAGACTGATGAGGACAGAAAGGCATTTGAGGACGCCTACAAGACCATCCGCACAATTTACAGGTACGCAGAGGACCATCTGTTTTGGGTGGAGCACTGGTTTCATACCATATGGTACTCCAAGATCAGGGAATTAGGTGCCTTACTGGTAAAATATGACATGCTTAACGACGTTGATGATATCTTTATGTTTAACCGTTATGAGATCCCGGAGATGCTTACAGAGTTGTCCACTGCCTGGGCCTTGGGCGTGGATATACCAGTAAGGGGCAGTTACTATAAGGCCAAGGCCAAGAAACGTCGTGATATTCTCGAGGCGGCCGGCAAGTGGAATCCAACCCCTGCCCTTGGTGTGCCACCCGAGGAAGTGGCCGAACCATTCACCATCATGCTTTGGGGAATCACCACTGACAAGGTAAAAGAGTGGCTCAAGGGAGTTGAAGCCCCTGAAGCCGGAGCTGTCAACGAAATAAAAGGCTTCGCCTCCTCTGCGGGCGTGGCAGAAGGTCCAGCCAGGGTTCTCAAGCTCCTGAAGGACATTACAGAGCTCAAGCCCGGCGAAATTCTTGTTTGCCCTTCGACGAATCCCTCGTGGGCTCCTGTGTTTACAAAGATCAAGGCCGCAGTTACGGACATCGGTGGACTTACAAGCCATGCCGCTATCGTGTGCAGGGAATACGGTGTGCCCTCTGTTACAGGTACTGGAGTGGCGACATCCGTCATAAACACCGGTGATATTATCCGCGTCGACGGCGACACGGGCGTAGTTACCATAGTAAAGCGCGCTGAATAAAGCTCGCCGACAAATACCAGGAAGGGGAGGCCTTTGCCTCCCCTCTTGAAAATTGCTGCAAAAGAGCATGATGCAGGGGGGAGCAAATGGAATATGTGTTGGACTTCCGAAGCGTGGACAAGGGTTCAATTGCCTCAGTGGGGGGCAAAAACGCCAGCCTGGGAGAAATGATAAAGGCGGGCATAAGGGTGCCGCCTGGATTCGCTGTTACGACACAGAGTTATCTGACCTTTATTACTGACAGTGGAATAAAAGAAGATATCTTTCGCGTATTGTCGGAAATGGATCCGAATGAAGTTGACTCAGTTCATGCGGCAAGCCAAGAGATACAGGAATTGATAAGGGGAGTGGAGATAACAAAGGGAGTCAAGACCGCCGTTGAGCAGGCCTATGATGAGCTTTGCAGGGATTGTGGCACTGATGCCGCTCCCGTGGCAGTGCGCTCCAGCGCCACAGCTGAGGACCTGCCGACCGCAAGCTTTGCTGGTCAACAGGACACATACCTTTGGATCCAAGGAAAAGACAAGGTCCTGGAGAAAGTACGGGACTGCTGGGCCAGTCTCTTTACCCCAAGGGCCATCAGCTATCGTGTCAAGAACAATTTTCCCCATGACAAGGTTCTCATCAGCGTGGGTGTCCAGCGAATGGTCAACTCCAAGGCAGCAGGGGTCATGTTCACACTTAATCCAACAGATGGTGATCCTTCCAAGGTGGTTATAGAGGGTAGCTGGGGGTTGGGAGAAACAGTGGTATCCGGCTCAGTCACACCGGACAAATTCGTCATTGACAAGGTTATACTCGAGGTCAGCGAGCGCACCATCTCCAAAAAGCATATCCAGTGCATCTATAACCCAGACGGCGGGGGAACCATAGATACGGATGTAAGGGAAGACCTGCAGACCAAGTGTTGTCTGGAAGACCAGGAGATCAGGGAGCTGGTGCGAATGGCAAAGAAGATAGAAGATCATTACGGCCGGCCTATGGACATCGAGTGGGCAATTGACAAAGACATACCCTTTCCC
>QMLZ01000280.1 GCA_003646995.1 Deltaproteobacteria bacterium
AAAATTTACAGAGAACATTACGACCATTTGATGAATTCCGGTCTTTATGAAAAGCTGGTGGAGGAGGGACTGCTCATCCCCCACAAAGAAGTCGATATAATTCCTCCAAAACCCGAAGTTGCCTATAAGGTCATCAAGCCCCAAGAGATCCCCTTCGTCTCCTATCCCTATGAGTGGTGCTTCAGCCAGTTGAAAGACGCCGCTTTGACCACCCTCAAGATCCAGAAGACAAGTCTTGAGTTCGGGATGTCCTTAAAAGATGCAAGTGCATACAACATCCAGTTCAAGGACGGCAGGCCCATCTTGATAGACACCCTTTCCTTTGAAAGATATCAGGAAGGACGTCCGTGGGTAGCCTATAGGCAATTTTGTCAGCATTTCCTTGCCCCCCTTGCGCTCATGGCGCTTAAGGACGCACGACTGGGAAGTTTGTCCAGGATTTACCTAGATGGCATCCCCCTGGATTTGGCCAGCAAACTCCTTCCTTTTAGAGCCTTTTTCCGCTTGGCGTTGCTCGGCCATCTCCATTTTCACGCAAAGAGCCAGCAACGTTTAGCTGACAAAACCGTTGATGCTAAGAGGTGGAAACTGGGCCGCCTTTCTCTCATCGGCCTTATAGAGAGCTTAGAAAAAGCAACAAGAAAGTTGCGTTGGAAGCAATCAAAGACAGTGTGGTCTCGATATTACGACGACCACGCCAATTACTCGGCAGAGGCCTTCGAGCACAAGAAGCGAGTGGTCACACAATTTATCGAACAAATAAGGCCTAAAACCGTTTGGGATTTAGGAGCCAATGTAGGGATATTCAGTCGCATAGCCAGCGATCGAAAGATCTTTACCGTGGCCTTCGACATGGACTATTCTGCTGTCGAGACAAATTATCTTGCGTGCTGTAAAAAGAGAGAGCCTTTCCTTTTGCCCCTTGTCATTGACCTCACCAACCCAAGCCCTTCCATTGGTTGGGGGGGAGAGGAAAGGATGTCTCTCCAAGAGAGGGGACCTGCCGATGCAGTCCTCGCCCTGGCCTTGATACACCATTTGGCAATTGATAACAACACTCCCCTGGATCGAATCGCTGATTTCCTTTCTGCCATTTGCCATTGGCTCATCATAGAGTTCGTCCCTAAGGACGATCCACAAGTACAGAGGTTACTTTCCTCCCGGGACGACATATTTTCAGATTACAGCAAGGGTAATTTTGAGGCTATTTTTAGTAGCTTCTTTTCCATCGAAGCATCAGTAAACCTAAAAGATTCCCTGAGGACGATTTATTTAATGAGACGACGGCAGATCAAGCAATGAAACCAAATTTTAGAAATCTATTGATAATACACCCTTTACTTTTCGCTGTTTTCCCTGTTATATTTTTCTATAATCATAATCTTAACGAAATATCATCAACTTCTCTCATTGAGCCTCTCATAATATTAGTCGCGTCTTCTGTTACACTTTGGATAATCTTAACCTTTTTCATGAAAAGTAAAACAAAAGGAGCATTAGCCACTACCTTTTGTTTATCATTTTTCTACTTTTATGGCCATATTCATAGCTTCTTAGAAAACCAACATATAATTTTGTCTCATAGGCATCTACTGCCCGGTTCTCTACTGTTACTTGGTTATATCATTTATTTTATTAAGATGAGTCGCCGGACGTTTGTCGATACAACTTTCATCTTAAACATAATTTCTGTTTTCTTAGTGAGTATAAATTTATTTAGCGCTGTTTCCAAGAGCCTAAGGACCATTTTGGTGCAACCTCATAAGAATGTTAACACTCTATCAACTCCAGTAGAGGGAAAAGACCATTACCTTTTGCCAGATATCTATTACATAGTGCTCGATGAGTATTCCTCTCCTGATACCATGAGACGTTGTTTCGGATATGAAAATAGTTCCTTTTTAAACGCCTTAAAACAAAAAGGCTTCTTCATCTCGCAACATAGTCGCACCAGAACACCTCATACGCCCCAAGCGATTGCCCAAGTGGTCAATATGGAATATCTAACTCCCGGTTGGTACTGGGATGCAGCTCAAAAGGCATATATAGAAAAACCACGTATCGGAGACAAATATCCCAAAGATCACCCCTGGAGTGAGGCTACCTACAGACGTTATGCCTGCAACAAGGTGGCCCAATTCCTAAAAAGCCGTGGTTACAAGTACATCTACTTCGGAAATTATATGGACGTTGGCAGGTGGGATAAGTACATGAAATCGTGTGCCGATCAGTACTACAATTATTATCAGTCCTCCAAAGACTCTTGGATATCAGAATTCGGAGAGGTCTTCTGGAATACAACCATGTTGAAGCCGTTTTATCAACACTACTTCGGAAGACAATTTGAAAGTTATTACCGTCGGGGTGTATTGAAAACAATCGAACATATTAAACATATACCTTTGACTAGACTTCATCCTTGTTTTGTATTTGCGCACATCGTTTGTCCCCATCCTCCTTTTGTTTTTGGACCTCATGGCGAATTTGTGCCACCTTCAGAGTGGAAAAACTTTAAAGATAAAAGATTTTATCTTGGACAATACATTTTTATAAGCAACAAAATGCTGGATGTTGTTAAAACAGTACTGGAAGATTCTCCGGTAGATCCCATCATAATCATCCAGTCAGATCACGGAATAAGACCTCAATACCCTGATATTGAAATTGAAGAAAATGAATGGACCAAAATATTTAACGCCTACTACTGCTCAAATGGCACAAAAACATTCTATGATGGCGTGTCTCCTGTAAATACCTTCAGAATTATTTTCAATCACCATTTCAAAAGTCAATTGGAGTTGTTACCAGATTAGCATGACAAGAAGGAAACTTCCAAAACAACTGTTAGTCCATGGATTTATTCTGGGTTCTTTTTTATTTTACTGTATATTTTTAGCCCAACCTTTATTTAACAAGTTTGAGCGAATACCTGGAGAATCTAAAAGCTATACTTTTGCCCTTCCCAAAGAGACAGGGGGCATACGGTATAATATAGAAAAGCTAGAAACAGCTGCACAAGCAATAGAATTAAAGGGATGGGCATTTCTCGAAAAACCGCGTTACAAAAGTGGCCGTGTTTATGTAGTACTTCAATCAAAAAGGGATATTTACATCTTTGATACTTATTATCAACCACGTCCCGATGTAGCCAAATACTTTAAATCAGACGAAGTAAAGAACTCTGGCTTTTTTTGCATCATCCCAAAGGGGAAGATCAAACAGGGAAAGTATAAATTAGGTCTTTATCTTGAGACAAACAATGCCAAAGCCTTGATCTTCACCCAGAAATCCATCGTCACCTTTTAGGTCGACTTCCTCAGGGTTAGTCTTCAAATTCATAGCAGTAAGAACTTTCCTATATAAAAGCCCCCCGTTCCTGCCGTTGAGGGGTCTTTTTATCTTCTGAGTTAGGAAGAAATTAGAAGGCCCTTTCCATGGGTCCCTCCGCCCGCACACCGGTGATCCCACCCCCCTGTTGGCCGAAGACCTCAAGGCCCACAGTCGCCCCGAAGTAGTGAGGGCTGACTACAACAGAGCCCTGCTCCTCAGTGAGGCCTGGGAAGAGGTCCGAGATCAAAAGGGCCCGCTTCTCAAAGGGCTGAAGGCTCCATGTGGTGCTGTCCAGGATGTCACCGTCCTCCCCAAAGGCCTCTACCTGGAGGTTATTCACCATCAGGTCAGGATTGAGGATCGCCACCCCTGTCCACCAGCTACCCCCCGAGTGAAAGTGAGGAAACTGAAGCAGTACATCAGAACGGGCAGAGCCCGCTACCCCGGCCACCGAGGTCCCTTGGCCATAGAGGACGAACCCCCTAAGGGGGGCCTCCGAGACAACTTTTAGCCATCCTGTGGGAAAGGGAAGGTCGGGGAAGAGTGTGGAGATCATATCGACCAGCTTCCCACAAGGCTGAAGCTCCTCTTCGTAGGCGCCCAGGAAGGTGCCGTCATCAGATAGGGCGCAGATCCTGACCTTCACGGGCTCCTCCGCCGAAGCGGCCTGGAGGGCTACTCCCGTCCACCAGCCACCCCCTGAGTGAAAGTGGGGCAGGTAAAGAGTATAGTAAGCCCCGTGGTGCAGCACCCCGATGAAGTTCTGAGAGCCCTCCCAGCAACACTGCTCCTCCGGAGCAAGTCCCACACAACAGTAAAGCGGAAAGGAGGTCTGCGCGACGAACCAAATGTTTCCCTCGGGGTCAACGGTCACATCACCCACGCTGAAGAGGTAGCCGCAACCGTCGCCCACCCCCTCCAAGAGGTTCGCCCAAAGAAACTGACCCGTGGCGGGGTCAAGCCTTCCTATCAGGGCTAGTTCAATATTGGCGGCGATGATCCTCCCAAAGGGATCGCGGAAGAGCTTGTAGGCGCTCCCGAAGGCGCCGGGGAGGGTGAAGGTGGTGAGGGTGCTCGGCTCAAAGGTCCCGACCTTGTCCTCTCGGGCATAGGCGTTCCA
>QMLZ01000281.1 GCA_003646995.1 Deltaproteobacteria bacterium
ATGGTGGATCAGAGCGTGAAGAACCTGTGTATGTTATTGGACTTGCCGTGAGAGTTTTGCCCTGCTTCTGTCTTGCAGGCAATGCAAAGGCCCGCTCGCGGGGAGCGGGCCTGCACACCCCAGATGCGCTGCCTGACCTAAAGAGTATCGCTGACCTCGATCTTGAGCTCACCCACTTCCTGGGTGGTAACGGTGATCACGATCTGGTGCGCGCCGGGGGCCAGCGTCTCGCCTGCCACCTGGATAGTGGCCGTGGCGTTGAGGGGAAACTGGTATGACGCGGTAGCCGAGACCTCGCCCGCCGGCAGGCTCGTCTCACCGACTTGCAGCGAGGTCTTTTCCAGCGGGTAGGATTGGCCATCAACCTGTAAGGGCGCAACGCCGGTAATGGTGCCGGGGGCCAGGGTGTTCCTGATGCTCAGTGCAAACCCCCCGTCCGTGTTCTTCAGACTCCCTTTCACGTAGAGTTTCTTCAGGACAAACGCAGGTAAACCTGGCATTCCATTTCTCCTTTCCATATCCTCAGTGATAATGTGACTTTACTGAACGCCTCGCGTCCAGCCTCGTAACGGTGAGCATGAGCCGCCCGCGTTAGCGGGCCGGCTGCATGTGCCGGTTAACTGCCCGCAAACAGCATTTTCATGTAATCGTAATCCGGACCGCGTTCCGGGAAGATGATATGCTTCTCGGCAAATTGCGCCCGGTCCCACGTCCCGTCGTCATAGCGTTGGTATAGATCGTCGTAGGACGTGGCGGATATGATGTACGAATCCAACTCGACGTCTGTTCGGCTGCTTCTCGCCCCGATCTTCTTTGCCAGCGCCGGTAACCGCTCGTGCAACTGTGCCTTGTCGTCGCGGATGTAGGCTTTGGCGTGGAGCATACCGTGAGGCTCCACAAACAGGATGCGTTGGCGCTCCCCGTCTATCACCCACAGGATAAAGTCCGGGTAAAAGCCCTGCTCCTCAAAAAAGCCGACGCCCCGGCCACGGCTCAGGTTGCGCAGGAGGAACACTTCTTTGCCCGCCAGCGACTTGTCCCTCTCGGCGTTCCAGTAGTCCTTGAGATCGCGCACAAATTGCGCCTCGCTGGGCTTTAACCCCGGCGGGGTCATCTGTACCTTGTCCACCTGCTCCACCAGCAGCGGCTGGTACAGGTGACGGTCAAAATGGATGCGCGGCAGTTCCGCGCTCTCCTGCTGGTACAAACGCTCGGCCTCGTCCAGCAGTTTTTGGATATCCTCGATCAATTGATGCTCGGAGCGCCGTACTTTGACCACATAGGCCGCCGCCGGCTTTTCGCGCATCAGCCCGCGATTGAAGCCCAGGTTGGGGTCATCTTCATCGAGGGGACGGTAAACCATCGCCTGTGATTCCCACTGCTCCCGCCTTGTCCGGTAAAAGGCGTCCACGTATTTGCGCAGGATGGCGGTCACCGCTTCTTGGAGCAAAGCCCGCCCGGCAAATGTTTCCGGTCTGACCACCGCCTCGTCGGCGATGAGGGGGCAGGGGACACTTTCGACGATCTGGCGCGGCGTGCCGGGACGGATCACCAGGTTGGTCCAGCCTTTGCGCTCCTTGTAGGCCAGCAAGTCGAGATAGGCCCGCTCCCAGTCCACCCAGGCCAGGCTCTCCACCGGGATATTTTGAGGGTGACCGGACCGCACCTGCGCGGTATGGAGGCCCAACGCCGTGCTTTCCATCGTATGCACCCGCACCGACATGTCCACCTGCACGCGGATTTTCGGGTCAAGCTCCAGCAGGAGGTCGGTTTCCGCCGCAAAGTCGCGCCCCTCCGGCGTGCGCGGCGCCACCAGTCCCTTTTTCAGGAACTGCTTGTCGGCCCAGATGAACAACGGCAACTCGATGACGGGTTCGGTCTCCACACCCTCCCGCTCCAGGTAATCGCGGAACTGGGCCATATAGTTGGCCCGCACGGCAAAGATGTTCAACGTCTCCAGGAGCGATACGTGTTCCGGGTGGTTGCCATCCAGCGCCGCGCTGCGCTTGAGGCTGAAGTCCTTGCCGCGCAGACGCACGCCGCGCCCAAAGAGCTGGATGATCTGCGAGCCTTCCTGACGACCGATGTTCAGCAGGCCCATGTTGGAGACGCGCCACGAATTCCAGCCTTCCATAAACTTTTTGGCGCCGATCAGGATGTGGAGGTCCGAATCAGGCCGGTTGATACCCTCGAACAGGGAGCCGGAGAGGGCGTCTTCCTCCAGCGTGATCCCCGCCGCGTCCGCTGCGACCAGTTTCTTGAAGGCGGAGGTATCGCCGATGTAGATCAGGCCGAAATACTTGTCGGCACCGGCGGCCTTGAGGCCCAGTTCGCCGGCGCTGCCACGGAGGCCGTACAGGTGCAGACCGCCGCTTGCCGGGGCGTGGAAGGTCCTGCGCAGAATGTCCTCGTACATCTGCCGGGGCGAAAAACCGGTTTCGCGCAGGTACTTGAATCGGCCGGCGAACACATCCTGCCCATGCGGCGTGACCAGGCCGCTCTTGCCCTTCAAAAGTCTGGCGATGGTTTTGACTGCCCAGCCACGGTCTTGCAGCACGTGGTGCAGGAAGCGCGCCACAGTCAACACGTCGCTCCGTTTCTGTCCCTTCCGGGTGTAGACGGCGTTCACCGTGCTGCCCACAAAGACCCACAGCGGCTTTTCCAGGTTGTAGGGCCGTAGGGCGTCGGTTTGCTCCTCGAAGACGCGCTGCTGCTCGTAGAAGGAAAGCAGGTTGCCCAGCAGCAGCGTCTCGGTCTGGCCCTCACCCCCGGCCCCTCTCCCTCTGGGAGAGGGGAGAGGATCTTTCAGGTTGAGGATGCGAAAATCTTTGCCGTAGCCGTCGCCGTAAAAGTAGCGGTAGGAGTAGTCGAAGAGGATGGCCTTGCCGTATTCGGCGGTCAGCGGGTCGTTGCGGGCCGCGCTCAGGGCCTGCCCGAAGGTGGCGCTGTACTCAAAGGTGAACCCGGTCGCGCCCAACTCGTCGCGGTAGCCGCGCCAGACCTCGCCGCCGGAGCCTTTGTGTCCTTCATCCACGAAGATGAGATTGCGGCCCTCAAACGCTTCCACCGGCACGCTCACTCCGCCGCCGCGCTTTTGCTCCACCAATTTGGTGATTTCGATGACCTGCACCGCGTCCTTTCCGCCCGTCCACAGCGTGCTGTGGTTCAGGTCGAAGCGCCGGGCGGGGATGCCGGAGGCGGCCAGTTCAGCCAGATGCTGCTCGCTCAGGCCCTCGTTGGGCGTGATGAGCAGGATGTTGTCCAGGGGTTCGGTGTTGTAATGGCGGAACTGGTGATAATTCAGGTGAAAGATGAGCGTCTTGCCGCTGCCGGTGGCCATCCAGTAGGCCAGTTTGGTCAGGTCGTCCTGAGTGAACAGCTCGTCTTTCGGCTCGCCGCGCAGTTTGGCCGCGTTGCGCTGCTGTACAAAGGCGTTCAGATCGGCCACCATTTGCCGGCGGGCGTTGAAGTAGCGGTCGAGAAAGATTTCGGCGTAGAGTGCAGCCAGGTACTGGAAGTAGCGCAGGGTGATGGGGTCCGGCCGGTTTTGGTTGATGGCCGCCAGATGAGCGCGGACGTTCTCATCGTAGCAGGCCAGGTCGCCTTCCGGGATTTTGACCTGGCTGCCGCGCCCGATCAGGTGGTGGTAGAGGAAACTGTGGCCGGTAGCGTCAAAGCCCTCGGCTGTGTTTTTGGTGTCCTCCAGCAGGTCGCGGTTGCGCTTGTAGCCCAGCAGGTGGTTGAGCCAGGCCAGCAGCACCAGCCGTCCTTCGAGTTTGGTATATTCAGCGGTGCGCACGGCCAGGTCTGCTGTGGTCCGTTCTTCTCTTGCCAATGCCTACCCCTCTCCAAGGATTTCCCGCAATTCTTCGAGCAGCGGAGGAAGATCACCTTGCACGGTGCGCCAGAGGATGTCCAGGTTGATGTCGAAATAGGCGTGAACCAGCCGGTGACGCATCCCGATGATGTCGTCCCAGGGAATTCCGGGCAGTTGCTCCCGTGTGGTTTGGGAGACCTGGTAAGCCGCCTCACCGATGATCTCGATATCCTTCACCAGTGCCAATACCAGTTTTCGGTCGCCGTCCAGGTCGGCGCGAGTGTGGCCTTGCGTAAATTCGATGGCCTCTTGCGCGGCGTCCAGCATATGTCGCAACTGAATGGCGTCATCCTTGCGCATACTGTACCTCCGCCTATTGGAGTACCTGTTGGCGAAAATACCGGCTCAGGTCCTCCGGCGTGCGTAGGTCTACCTTCCGTCCCCCAAGCAGCGTCGACAACTCGCGTTCCATGCGCGCGATCCCGAAAAGACCGGGGGATTGATGCGGTTCGAACTCGACCAGGATATCAATGTCGCTGTCCTCATCGAAATCGGGCCGTAAGGCTGAACCGAAAACCGCCAGGCGCCGGATATGATGCCGCTGGCAGAACTTG
>QMLZ01000282.1 GCA_003646995.1 Deltaproteobacteria bacterium
GGTGAGCGACCTGTGGCGTTGGCCGGGATCATGGGGGGACTTAATTCTGAAATATTTGAGGGAACGCGCCACGTGTTACTTGAAAGCGCATTTTTTGATCCCACAACGATTCGAAGGGGTGCGAAGTATCTGGGCCTCAGTACAGAGGCTTCATACAGGTTTGAGAGGGGTGCTGACATAGGTGGACTTGTTCGGGCTGCAGACAGGGCGGCCTATTTGATTCAGCAGGTCGCGGGCGGGAAGATCGCAAAGGGCGTCTTGGATCAATACCCCGAGAAAAGGCAACAGCCTGTGATAGAGCTGAGGCTCTCGCAGGTGAACAAGGTTCTTGGTACTTCATTAGCATCGTCCGAGGTATTCAGATGTCTTGATTCATTAAACATGAAAGTGGAACCGGTCGATGAGGATACTTTCCGCGTTGTCCCGCCCACCTATAGAGTGGATGTTTCAAGAGAGATAGATTTGATAGAAGAGGTAGCCCGCATAAGCGGATACCAGAACATCCCGGTAAGGGCACCATTGGTCAGGGCCTCCGAGGAAAAGCGTTACTGGGAACTTGATCTGTCTGAACGTGTGAGATGGATAATGACATCAATAGGTTATAGCGAGATTATAACCTATAGCTTTATCTCTCCAAATACCATTGAACACCTTGGAGCAAAATCCGGAGAGCCCCTAGTGAACTTTGTTCGCCTGTTGAACCCATTGACCGTGGAACAATCTGTGATGCGAACCTCCTTGTTGCCCGGTCTCCTGCTTACTGCCAAGCAGAACCTGTATTACGGAGAGAAGGAAATTAAGTTATTTGAATGGGGCAAGGTGTTCTTCAGCAGGGGAGCGGATGAGCTGCCTGATGAGAGGTACCACGCTGCAGCCCTTCTCGCGGGCCCCATGACTTCAAAGAAGTGGCATACAGAAGAGAGACTCGCTGATTTCTATGACATAAAGGGTGCAGTTGAAGCCTTGCTGGATGGGCTTAATGTTCAGGAGTATGTCTTTAGGAAAGGAACGCGGTTTCCTGCATACGATCCCGAGGCGTCCGCCATGATCGTGGCGAACGGTAATGAGCTGGGACACGTAGGCCTGTTGTCCACAAGGGCAAAGGAAAGCCTTGATCTAGGGAGACCGGATTTTTTTGCGTTTGAAATAGACATGGAAGCCGTGCGTTCGGTCATGCAAACAGATAAGAAATTCATCCCGTTTGCCAGATTCCCAGCGGTTTATAGGGACATATCCATTGTGGTTTCCAAGGATATTGAGGCACTGTCAATAGAGAGGATTGTGAGGGAAGAGGGAGGAGAGCTAGTCGAAGCTGTTGAGGTATTTGACTTATATGAGGGAAAAGGTATATCGCCTAATGAGAAGGCCTTGGGGTTCCGTATCTGCTACCGTTCAGCCGAGCGCACGCTAGATGGGGAAGAAGTAAACAGGCTTCACCAGCGAATTATCGAAAGGATAAGGAAGCAAACCGGAGGGCGGCTCAGATAAGAGGTGCACGGAGGTCACCGTGGTTGAGATCCCCGATGACAAGAGGTATTTTAGAATAGGAGAGGCCAGCAGGATTGTAGGAGTGGAACCATATGTACTCAGATACTGGGAAAAGGAATTTCCCCAGATTAGGCCTAAAAGGGCGGACTCAAACCAAAGAACATACGAGCGAAAAGATCTTGAACTTATCCTAGAAATAAAGAGGCTGCTTTATGAAGAGCGCATGACCATAGAAGGGGCAAGAAAGCGGTTGCGACAGGCCACAAGGGGTCCTCTCCGCATGGATGAGTCTTTTTTGGATTCCATCAAGGAAGGCCTGAAAGAGGTGATCCAGATCCTTTCCAACACCGTCTCATAATTTCTCTATAATCCTTGCCGGAGCCCTACTGATCATTTCATTTCCGTTCCGTGTTATCCTTATTAGCGAAGCAATACAGATGGAGAGCCCCGGTTTCACAATAAGTACGGGTTTAATGGTTAAAATCATATTGGGCAGGATTAATGTTTCATCGACCTGGGATATTACGGGGGGCTCGTAGAGTTCGAGACCCACTCCATGTCCTAAAGGAGCGAGAACAGAAGGATAGCCATCGAAGCCCATGCCCACAATTGACTCAGCAAGGCCGAGGGATTGGGCCATGGCTCTTGTATGCCTGTATAGTGACGCCATGGATATGCCCGGTTTTACCTGCCCTATCATGAGGTCATGTAGCTGAACGAGGGCCTCGGCTGCCTGCATCAGGTACCCCGGTGGCCTGCCCATGGAAATCAACCTTGTCTCGTCAAGGTGATATCCATTAAACATCCACTTAATATCAATCTGGATCATGCAGTCGATCCCGATCTTTCCCGAACCTGGTTTTGGTCCCGGCAACACCTTGCTATTGAAGGGTAATGCCCTGTCTTTGTGGTGTCTCAGCCTTAACCTTGCTCCGTGGCCAAGCTTGCGCGCGAGTTTTTGAATCTCTGAAACCAGTTCCATAGCGCCTCTCACCTTATGAGCGATATCGGCGGCGAGTTGGAAGCATTTTGAGGAAGCCATGGCGGCCTTTTGCAATTGATTCACTTCCCAGGGGTGTTTTACGGCCCTTATTGCTAATATGGCTGGTGAGATATCACTGAACTCGGTTCCATGCAGCAGTGAGCGATAGAAGTCGAGTTCGCGGTAAGGCAGCACGTCCATTTCAACACCTAGGGCCTTTGGAATATAGCCAAGATGCGCCTTTATCAAATCTGGAATTTCTTTGACCGAGCGCAGTTCAACCACATTGTCTATAGAACACTCTTCAAGGGCTCTGGGGAAGTATTTTTTTACCATAAGAACAGGTTCGCCGTGCGCGGGGATGAAAAGAAAGGCATTCTGTGAAGTTCCCGTAAAGTAGAAAAGATCAGCTCGGTGAATTATAAGTGCACCTTCCAAGGCGCAATTTTTGATCTTACCCTGTAGGGCATGGATACGCCTTGATATTTCCTCGGGCGGAACAAGCCGTTGCCAACGCGTCATATCATTACACCTGTCAGTGTGATAGGTTGGTGGTCCGATGAAATCTACCTTCGCTGGCAGGCATAATCAAGTTGAAAATGGCTTTCGAATGTGTGAAGATATTTAACAAGAGGAAGATATGCTTAAGGAAGAGGGCACAGTTCAAAAGGTATTTCCCGGCAGAGCGATAATAAAGTTCCAGAGACACGCCGCATGTGAAAATTGTGACTCGCGGGGAGCATGCGATATTTTCGAGGGAAAGGAAATAGAAGTTGAGGTCATTAACGATCTCGAGGCCAAGGAAGGTGACCGTGTTGAGGTGAGTGTTCCGGGGAGGTCCCTCCTGAAATTGTCTCTGCTGGTCTATTTTATCCCTGTGTTGGCCCTGGTAGCAGGTGCATGCATAGGCAATCTTGGAGCGCCAGCCCTGGGAATAAGCCCCGGCCTTGGCTCCATTGTAACTGGTGGCGTCTCCATGGGAGTGACCTTCTTTGTGTTGAAGAAGATGGATAGATTTGCTGGCTCAAGTGAGGCCTACACCCCTCGAGTCACGAGGATACTTTCCAACTCTGCCCGCCTGCCTCAGGCCTCCGATAGCAGATGAGGCCGCAACGAAGGCACCTTTGGGCTTCTTCCTTTGCTTGCTCTTCAGAGTAACCCAGGGCAATCTCAGCATCGGGATTCAATACTCTTTCCTCAATGGGAAGCTCAGGCATTTTTTGCCTCGGGATACTCGGGATTGGCTCGATTTGATTCAAATTGAGGACAGTAGTGTACTTACGGATCATATTGGATGGGGCCTCAATGCCTTCGCCGTTCAGAAACTTATGGGTAGAGTTGGCGGCCCGCCTTCCCGCTCCGATTGCTTCTACTACAGCCCTGTAGTCACTGTAGGCCTCACCAGGACGGAAAATGCCCACTTCGTCCTTGGCCGCTGGTCCTGGATAAGGAACCACGGTTTCCCAAAGGACTGGTGTGTCGGGAACCTCCCCGGTTTCAGCCTCTTCGACAGTTCGGGGCACATAAATGAGCTCTGGAAATCTGCCGGCACCCAAGAGCAAGGTGTCCACCGCAATTTCTTCATTGCTGGAAATAGTTCCTTTGCCATCAAGTCGTGCTATTTCCACGTGGGTTAATCCTTGGTCTTGGCCGAACATCTTGTAAAGTGCGGACCTGAACATGAAATTGATTCCCTTATCCGTCGCCTCCTGAAGCTCTGATTGCGAGATATCAACCTTTTCTTGTGAGGTGCGGTAAACTACGTAAACTGTCTTGGCGCCGGATTCTAGGGCCTTCCACGCGGCGCGTACACCAGCCTTGCCACCACCCAGTATCATAACACGGTCGCCTAATGGGACAGAAGAGTTGCCATTCTGTCCTAAAAGGAAATCGATAAGGAGGCTGACGCCTGGAAGTGGTTGA
>QMLZ01000283.1 GCA_003646995.1 Deltaproteobacteria bacterium
AAGCCTGCCTTATGGCCTCCTCACATGCCTGATAAAATAGCGCCCTAGCCGCCTTCCCGGCTTCATCTTTTGGTGGCTTCAAAACCAGTTCACGCAAGCTCTCCATGGCCTTGTCATATGCCTTGCTCTTGAAATACACACTTGCCAGCTTCAGGAGTGCCAGCTCACCCAAAGGACTGTCCCCATACCGGTCATGGAGTTCCTTGAACTTTTTCAAGCCTGCCGTAAGGTCGGCCAACCGAAGTTGAGCAATGGAGACCGCCTCTGACTCGGGAAAGTGAGTCACGACAAACGTATAGATCTTTTTCGCAGCCTTCTTGTTTCCCTGGTATAGGTACGTATCCCCAATACGGGTAAGGATGCTTTCGGCAGGTTCGTCTCTTACGCCCAGATTAAGAGCCAGCAAGAACAATCTTCTTGCTGTTGAAAACCTCTTCAAATATAGATCATTCTTGGCCCTCAACATGTAGAACTCTGGGTTCCTTTGGGCAAAGCCTGGGTGATTGGTCTTGATCTCAGCGAACCACTTATCGGCCTCATCGTATAGGCCTTTATTGTGGAGGTACTTGGCGATGCCAAGTCGAGCTCGCGCACAGGCCGGGGAAGATGGAAACCGGCGGATTACGGTATTATAATCTTGAAAGGCTTTATCTACGAGCTGGAGCTTCTCATAGACAAGGGCCCTTTCAACAAGGGCAGTGCTCACAAACTTTCCTTCTTTATATCTTTCCAGTAACAAATTGAGGTAACCCATCGCCCCATAAAAATCTCCGCCCAAACGACTGGCCCGTGCCATCTTCAAATAGGCTGCTGGCACTTGCTTGGATCGCGGGTAAGTCTTGACCGCCTTTTTGAAGGCAGCCAGTGTTGCATAAAGCTTATCTGTGCCACCCAGTTCCATCAAATGCAGGTAGAAATCACCCTTCATGAAAAGGAGGCCTTCTCTGGCAGTAGAATTTGGATATCTGGAGAGAAACTTATCAATGAGCGCTATGCCTTTTTCGTATTCCTTGAAGTTCAATGCTCCAAGGATCCGACCGTATGCAACCGCCTCTTTTTTTGTCATTGATAAGACAACACTCTGTTTCTGTTTGGATGAGTGCGTTGTCGGGGCGAAAGAGGCTGAAACCGGCCTTGCAATCTTCTGTGTTATTTTATGCCCGGCTCCGGAGCCTATTTTTTCCAAAACACTAACGCCAATAGGCTTGAACGTCAGGGTATCCGTGTGCCTCTGGCGGCTGTTGTTGGCTACCACAGGTTGTAGCTGCAGACTTTGCTCCTTCATAGGTCGGCCAAAATCCTTTGGCAACATGTAGGCTGACACCATCTCTGCCTGTTCGGCTGGCATTACATCAACTACCAGCCGGTTGCCCACCTCAAGCCAAAAAATTCTGAAATTGCACAACGGCTTGGCCGCGGCAATATGGAGATAAACGTCCGAGCCAGAAGGCTTGCAAGAAAAACTTTTTATCAATCTAGGGCTAAGTAATCTGCCGACCGAGCCAACTTTACATCCACTTATCCTAATAGTTATATCCAGGGGAGTGGTTTGCCTAGCAGACCACATAGGCTTCCCAGTGAACTCCATCACAATCCGGTCACATGTAGGCCTTTTTCCATATCTCAAGTTTTTCAACACCACTGCCTTATTTGCGTATCGCCTTATCTTTTGGCTGGGCAACGGCCAGTACAACTTATAAGCCAGGAAGTTGTCTTTGGGGTTAAAGGAATATTCCATTTGTCTAAGTGGCTTTTTCAGGTTTACCTTGCACCGGAATGTCAAACTGTCCTGGACAAATGCCTCTAGAATCCTGGTATTATCTTCAACAATTCGTGCTTCCGAGCGCTGGCCAACCTTGACGCTGTGAATAACAATTTCCGCACCGCCCTCCGCGAGGGGACTCAACTCCCAAGCTGCCCTTTTATCGAGGGCAAAGACAATCGTAACCCAGTGTGAAGAGCGCTCGAGCCAAATATCCTTCAGTTCGTTGACACTGGATGCCTTGTCAATTGCCCCCAGGCAAGGAGCGCCTAATAACAATAGGCCAAATATTGCGGTCTTAAGTAACGACATTAGTTCTTGTCATTTTGCTGAGTGCTTAGCAGAGTTTCCAATAGTTGGATTATCCTTTCCTGGTTTCTTATGATTCTGAAGTTGGTTTCAACCATAAACCTGGTAGAAACTGCTATTTGACGAAGATATTCCTGGTTCATGTCATTGCTGTACGTCTTGCTCTGAACTCCTCCCTCGGCCTTGAGTGCTTCGTAGAATTCTTTGTCAATATCAAGGTAGACCCCCCTAGGAAGAGGCCGTGCAATGGGTTCTCGAGCTAGAACCAGTCCAATGCAAGAAACTAGGCAAAGGAGCGCTACCGCTCCTACCAGGCATCTTTTTGCTATGACACCACTCATGATCCACCCCCTGCCGAGCAATTAGCTCGGAATCTAAATGTTTTCTATCCCATACAAGCATATCTTATGCCATGCCTAGCGCTACCTTAAGCTAAGCCCTTTCTTGATATAACAGGTTAATTTTACTGATATTTTCTGCTCATGCGAAGTGATGGGGCTGGGAGCGGCCGCCAGACAGAGTCATTTTTTTGACGGCTGAGTTAAGACCTTCTTTACTCAATGGCGTCCCGTCACCAGTATGCTTTTAGAGACGACGGGTTTCTTAAAAAGTTCAGCAGCAAATTGCCTGCTATCTGCATTGCTTTGGTGCGGGGATGAAGTCAATGGCATGTTACTTGCTTTAAAATCCTAGAAATACGGAACCGGGGGTTGAAGGTGGAGCGCGAACACTTGGAGATTCTTTTAAGCCATTACAATGACTTACAGACCATGATTGGCGAGCAGCTGGAATTACTTTTGGCAGACCGCCTTAATGAATTCATCGCCTTTTCTTCAAAAATTCAAAAGCTGCAAGAAAAGATTTCCAGGCTGAGCAAGAAGGTGGTTCCCAATAGTCCCATGGGGGATACTGAGATGGGCTACAGGGAGGCTATGGATATGATTCAAAGAATCCAGTCATCAATCCAACTCATGTACAGCCGAATGGAAAAGGAAATAACCAAAAGAAAGAATTTTCTTAAGGATGAAGCACTGCGAATAAAAAAAGGGCAATATGCCCTAAAGGGATATGTGAGAAGAGACAAAACCCGACCCCGCTTTGTGGAAAAAGTCACCTAGTTTTTATTTCAACTTTTCTCATCCGCTTCTTGCATTTGTAAGCCCCGTTATTATAAAACCTACCCAACATTCCTCGTGGACTCTCGCGGTCCCTAGAACTAGCAAAATATTTGTTGCGGGAAGAGTGATCAAGGACTGAGCGCATGTTTCCGATTCGGGACACAATACAATCCAGGTCTTACCCTGTTGTAAATACCGCCATAATTGTGATTAATATCGTGATATTTCTTTTTGAATCCACACAAGGTCAAAACCTTACGCGGTTCCTCTTTACCTATGGGCTTGTCCCTGTTAGGTATTCTGTTCCCCACATCAGCCAATATTTTACTCCATTTCAGCAGCTCTTCTCCTTTGTCTCCTTCATGTTCCTGCATGGGAGCTTTTGGCATCTGTTTGGGAACATGTGGTCGCTGTACATATTCGGAGACAACGTTGAAGACCGCCTCGGGCCGTTGCGTTACCTTGTATTCTACCTGCTTTGCGGAGTAGGTTCCGGGCTGAGCCACCTAGTAATCAATTGGCATTCACAGGTGCCAACCATTGGTGCGAGCGGGGCCATAGCAGGAGTCATGGGAGCGTATTTTTTGCTTTACCCAAGATCAAGAGTCCTTACTCTAATACCGATATTTTTTATCCCCTTATTTGTTGAAATTCCCGCATACTACTTCCTCGGCATCTGGTTTCTTTTACAATTCATCAGTGCCGCAGGAAGCCCTGCTCATGGTGGCGGGATTGCGTGGTGGGCGCACATCGGGGGCTTCTTGCTCGGTATGGCCTTACTGAAAATATTCCTTAAGGCCCCCCAGGTGGGACTCAGTGATAAACTTAAGAGAAAGGTTGCAAAAGAAAAATCACATCGTCTCCAGGTCATTAGGACAACGACACGGCCTGGAGAGCCGCACCTTTATGGCGTTATAACGGTCACACCAGTTGAGGCACATTTCGGAACCAAGAAACTGGTAAATATCCCTTGGGGTTTTCACAAGCGTCTTTTCCTTGTTCACGTCCCCCCCGGTGTAAAGGATGGTACTTTACTCAGGCTTGCCGGCATGGGTCGACAGCTTGACTCAGAAAAAAGGGGGGACCTATTCCTGCGTGTAAGGGTCCAAAGCAACTAAACTATTGCCCTGGATGCCCGTTCCATCCCCTTTATCCTTAAGGAACCCTGCACAGATGCCGATATCAAGTTAAACC
>QMLZ01000284.1 GCA_003646995.1 Deltaproteobacteria bacterium
CTGGGACCGTGGGATTATGGTTTTTGAGAATACGAGCGAGGTGATACGAGCGGAAAGTCTCCTTAAAGAGGAGGGATGGAAGGTCCGGGTGATGGGACCGCCTCCTGAGATTAGATCGGGCTGCGATCTGGTCATCGAGTTTCCTCTGATCGAGGAATTGAAGATCCTGAGGACCCTCCAGGAGGCTGGTGTCCCTCCCAAAGAGATGGTGCCGGTGAACAGTCCTCTGCTCCAGCCCGTGGATCTCTTCCATATTAAAGACTTTGGTCAGTACCTAATGGTCCGGGCGGCCAACATGAAACTAACTGTTCACAAGGAGACACTCACCATAGTGAATATCTCCGGGGGCGGTTGCCCGGATGTCCCTTATCTCGCTCAGGAGATGGTGGGAAAGTCCCTGGGTCAAGCATCCGCCCCGCGGGAAATCGGCCATACCCTTTGCGGCTATGCCTTGCAATTGGCATATGAGGAGATGAAACGAAGATGCTTGCCATAGTAGGGACCATCCCCCACAAAGACTTCCCTTTGGTGGCCGGGAAGGTTACTTTGGAAGATAATGATATCTGTATCCAGGGAAAAAGGGGCTCCGTAAATCGAGGAACCCCGGCCCTACTGGCTGCAGCAATCAAGACCAGCGAGGCACTAGGTCAACCGCCGCCCTTCGGGTATCTCGTTGGAGACATTGGCCTAGGCCACGGCAGCAGGCGTTTATATGAGTATCTAACCCGGCACCTGGGGGAGTCGGATTTTCATACAATCACGTTTCACTACCTTCAACCAGACGTTGACTGGCACAATCGGGTCCTATTTGCTATAGAGGAGATGGCGCGACGGCCAATTCTAATTGCAGATGCTGGTTTCATGTATGCGGCCAAGATGAGCGGTCAGGCCGAAGTTTACGATCTTTTTACTCCTGATGCTGGGGAGCTTGCTTTTCTGGCCGATGAGACGGCACCTCATCCCTTCTACACCAGGGGATTTATTCTGCATAATGAAAACCAGATCCCTGACCTGATCGCTCGTGCGTATAGGTACAATAATGCCCCCCGCTACCTCTTAGTAAAGGGGAAACAGGATTATGTGGCTAACCAGCAAGGCATCCTGGCGACTATTGATAGCCCTATGGAAGAAACCCTGGAGGCCATAGGGGGCACCGGGGACACCCTGACCGGTATTGTCGCGGCCCTGATTGGAACAGGAATGGAGATCAGAAAAAGTGCCATCATAGCGGCGCATGTAAATCGATTGGCCGGATATTATGCGAACCCCACGCCTGCCACTCAGGTGATGGAAATCATTCGGCACATACCCGAAGCACTGGAAAAGATTCTAGAAAAGAGAGAGGAGATACATGAACAAAATGCTGTCTAACAAGGGAGGGCCTACCAAATCCTCTTTTCACATTAAACCGCTTTCCTTAAATGATAGATAGCCTTTCCTTGTGACAATTATATGGTCTAGTACAGGTATTCCAAGGATCCTACCGGCATCAACTAATTGTCTCGTTGTAGCTAAATCATCAGGACTGGGTTTGAGTACACCTGAAGGGTGATTGTGGACAAGGATTATAGAGGCCGCCCTATCGGAGATAGCATCCGCAAACACCTCACGCGGGTGAACCTGATTTGTATTAAGAAGACCTACAGTAACTACCCTATTTCCAATGACCTCATTTGCCCCATTCAAAGATATACACACGAAGTATTCTTGCTTCTTGTTGGCAATATATGAAACAAGCGGCAAGACATCTTGTGCCTTTTGAATAACGACACTTCTTCTTAACAGTCTTCTCCGCGCAAATTCAAAAGAAGCCACAATCTGGCATGCCTTAGCGAGACCAACACCTTCTATGGACACAAGAGTCTCTACGTTTACCTTTTCCCTGTCTCTATCTAACTTTCGTAGGATGGCATGAGCTACTTGGAAGACATCTTTTCCTTTTACTCCACTTCCAAGGAGTATGGCGAGCAATTCTGTATCTGAAAGGGCTTCCGGCCCTCTGGCGGCTAGTTTTTCTCGGGGCCTATCAAAATCAGGAATGTCTTTAATATGCTTCAAACTTATTCCCAATGTTGTTTTCCGGAATCATCCAGCATTCTATAATCAGGCATGTTCCTATTTCCTATTTTCCAGCTCAATAACCCCTCGCAATTGCATTATAATACCCTCTCTTATCTTCTTATTTTTTGTTTTGCGAAAGAGTTTCAAGAGCGTAATTTCTTCCTTGTTAAGGGGTTGAACAGGATCAAGGGAATCAACATCTGGAGCATATTTTAAAGCGAGGTCTGAAACCTTGAGAGGCCTTTCTCCTTCCTCGAAAAAGACTGTAATATTGACGCCAAGGGCCTCTGAAATCTGTTGCAAGCGCGCCACCGAAATTCTGGTTGCGCCTTTCTCATATTTCTGAATCTGCTGAAAAGAGATACCTATTCTTTCAGCCAATTCGATCTGAGAGAGACCCCAGCCCTTCCTTAGCTGTTTGATTTTTAGTCCGATCTTCTTGTTGATCAATCGCTTCTTCCTTCAATCAGCCCATCCTCTTTCACTAACTTTGAAAGCCTTCTATCACATAAAATCCAGGAAAAGTCTAACAACTCTCAGTGGTATTTTTTTATTGACATTTATGTCTTATTAGTTGTATTTATAAGAATAAAGAGGGATAAATGGGCAGAAAGAGAATCCTTATCGCAGATGACGACGAATTCGTGAGGTCTCTACTGGCTCGGGCCCTCGAAATCTGTGGTTATGAAATAGATATAGTGGAAAATGGACTCGAGGCAATAAGCCAGGTTGAAAAGAGGTCGTATGATTTAATTATCACGGATTACATGATGCCCAAAATGGATGGGCTTGAGTTGACACGGAGGATAAAAGCAGAGTATCCTTCTATTCCCATCCTTATAGTAACTGGCAACGGGCCCGTGTATGACCTACTGAAAAGCGGCGCTGCGGCATGCATCACAAAGCCATTCAATATTTTCGAGTTACAAAATATGGTCAAAACTATTTTGGAGAGAATAGACAAGGGATAAGGGCCCGTAGGCTGTTACCTAAATTCGTCTTGGAGTGCTTTAAAAAAATGTGGCTGACGGTGGAATACCATTATTCTCTTTTAGAGTTCTCTCCCGTGCTGGTTTCTTCAGTCAATGGTAAACAGTTGCGAGTATTGCCTTCTCCAATAAAGGGTGTGGCCTCTTTGATGAGCCATTGAAGCCAGGCTTCTAAAGTGGTCATCTTAAATCTGAGGACTAGCATGCTGTAAGGGTCCTTTTCCTTTCGCTGTCTTTCCTTTAACCTTTCCTTGATTTGTTCTAGGAGTTGAATTTGGGCCACTAGCAGTTGGCTTCCTCCTTTCAAAGAAAGGTAATGGAAGAAAAAAAGCTTGGCCAAGAACTCAATCCTTAGATCTCTGACATGTTCTGTGGGGCAATAAACCCAACTCTCAAAGGCCTTTTTTCCCTCTGGAGTAATGGAAAAGACCCTCTTTGAAGGCCGAGTTTCCTGGGGTTCCACACTGGATACGACTAGCCCTTCCCGCTCAAGCCTTTTAAGAAGGCTGTAAAGCTGGCTGGTACCCACATACCAGGTGGAGCCCAATGAGCTGTCTAGGAACCGGAGGATCTCATAACCATGCTTGGGCCCTGACATCAAGGCTCCAAGCAGGGCGTATTCTGAGGCAGGACGTGTTTTCATTCCTCTAAGAAGTCAGGAGTCAGAAAGGCTCGAAGCTGGAAAGCCAGGATGCTAGGATGCACTGACAGTGGATAAAAGCTAACAGTACATCCCTTCTGGACACAACTTCTGACTCCTAGCTTCTAGCTCCTGGATTCTGTCTCCATGTCCATTTTGGCATTTGGATTTTGTCATTTGACATTACGCAACAGCTGTCAGCTCTCAGCGATCAGCTCTCATTTTTCTTTTCACCTTTTTCCTTTAGCCTTGTTCCTTTGTCCTGTCCCGCCACAATTCAATGGCGGACAAACTTCTATCTCCTTTGATTCTTATTTCCCAAACGGACATATAGGATAGTGGCACTTCTCACAGTTAAGGCAAAGCCCTCCATGGGCCATTTCAGCCAAGTCTCTCCTTGTTATTCTTTCCCCAGCCAACACCCTGGGAAGCATCAAATCAAATACCGTAGCCCTATAATAGAGCACACAGGCAGGCAGCCCCATAATGGGTACATCCTTTATTCTCGCATACAGAAACATGGCCCCGGGAAGTACCGGGCTTCCATAGGCCAGATCCGTTGCACCCGCATCATTTATTGCAACACGGCTCACGTCATCCGGGTCCACACTCATTCCGCCTGCTACAAGTACAAGTTGAATACCCTTCTCAATGAAATCCAATATGGTATCCCTGATAATGTCTTTGTCA
>QMLZ01000285.1 GCA_003646995.1 Deltaproteobacteria bacterium
GCGAAACAACTCAAGTATATTTTTATTGCGGTTATGTTTTATATGGGCCTTAAAATGATAGGAGTGTTCGCATGGCTCCATCTCCCTATTTAAGCATGCAAGGTTTTGGAGAACAGGGCATGGCAAGGTGCTGGGGCTTGGTTTCGCAAGGGCTCTGGCACCTTCATTGGCCTCCTCGGCATCTAATTAACCCTTTTGCGAGTTAGGGAGCAAGTTGCTATGCTTCTTAAAGGCTATAAAAAGGAGATATTCAGACCGGAGTGCAATCCTAGCTTTCAGTCCTTACACTGTATCGCATATTTGGACCAAGATATTGGAGAGGTACTTCCATATCTTAATGCAGTGCTAGGAGGATTTGATTATCTGAAGGATCCACCGGCTGTAACCTTCAGGATCCACGGAAAACTTATAACAGTTCATCCTGACAAAATCGCCATTAATGCCCTAAAAGATGAGGCAGAGGCAGACAAGATTCTGGAGTGGCTGAAACGCGAGATAAACGAGGCGTGGGAAAAAAGGGACCAGATCACCCCCAGCTATGAAGGAGCGCCCAAGCCAAAGGTCTTTGAGATACTGAAGCGACTTCCCAAGACTAATTGTAGGGAATGCGGTTTTCCCACCTGTACAGTCTTTGCCGCCAAAGTAGCCGAGGGGGCCAAGGGGCCGGAGGACTGCCCTGCATTGGATGAACAACGCCTCAAAGCCCTCGAAGAATACATGTCACAGTTCAAGCTGCATACTTGAATCCTGCACTGCCTGCCCTTACCTTGATATTTCTGCCATCAGCATATACACTGGTAATCAGAAGCTCCAGGAACCCCAGAGCCGAAACCCGACCTGGATCGGGAGATGGCCTATTAGCCAACTCCAAAGAAACCAATTAACGAAAGGACCTTTAACGCATGACCATCTTAAAGAGAAGAAAAATTCTGTTACTCGCAATCATATCAATCCTTTTTACCATCTCTTTATCTACAGAGGTTCGCGCCAAATCCGCACCTCAGGCCACGTTGGAGCAAAAATATCCAGGGCTTACTATGGGCATTCTACAGCGTGCCGTGCTCAAACAACTACCAAAAGGTACGCTGCTAAAGGCAGGAGATATCTTGATCACCGAATCCGACCTGGCGAAGTTGGTCGACAATGCTGATCCAAAAATTCAAAACGAATTGAAAAAAACCTGATCTTTGTTCTTGAACAAGATGCAACAAAAAGGATTCTGCTGAAGGAAGCCAAGAAGGCGGGATACAAATTGGAAGGATCAGAGCGCCAGACTGTCCTTTGCCGCATTTTATGAGGCCATGAAAAGGCACTACAAGCCAGGCAAATAGCGAAGAATTCGGTGAAGAGGGACATAACACATGATACCCCAAATCAAAAGAATACTTCATCCTACTGACATGTCTGAAACTGCGGGTAAGGCATTTCTCTATGCTGCAAGCATTGCATTCCGCGTAGGGGGGTTAACAACTGTCCTTCACGTACTAGACGAAGGTTCGCCTAACACCAAGCTTCTCCTTGACGCCATGCTTGGCACGGATGGCTGGGAGGAAAGCAGAAGAAACCGCGAGGCAGAGGTCATCAGGGAAATACGAGACAAGATCGAGGCCTTTTGCATGGAGGCCACCAAAGGACATCCAGAATGCTCTTATCTGGTGGATCAAATAATCGTCGAGGTAGGCCACCCTGTTGAGCGGATCCTTCATCACATCGAGCAGGGAGACGCTGACATGGTGGTCATGGGCTCGCGTGGTCACGGCGTATTAAAAGAGACATTACTAGGAAGCACCTCCCACAGGGTGCTCAGAAGGTCTCCCGTGCCTGTCCTCATAGTGTCGCAATAAGGCAATGAAAAAATGAGATTTCATCTAAATACAAATGTTATCCCTCCTACAAAAGGGGGAGTCGATGTGGGCTTCCTTTCTTTGAACGAAGCCGAAAAGGCTCGCATATTCCACAGTGGATTTCCTCAATATAAAGCCACGCCGTTTTTGAGCTTGCCCAATTTAGCCCAACACCTAGGAATCAGTCACCTTTTCGTCAAAGATGAATCCCACAGGTTCGGGCTCAATGCCTTTAAGGTGCTGGGGGCATCCTACGGCATTGCCAGATATTTGGCTAAGAGGCTTGGTCGTGATGTGGAAGAGGTCAGAGTAAGTGAGTTATGCTCCCCAGATGTGCGTAGAAAACTTGGCGACATCACCTTTGCCACTGCTACTGACGGCAACCATGGCCGTGCCGTGGCATGGACAGCGCAGCAACTTGGTCAAAAATCGGTGGTATACATGCCCAAAGGCTCGGATCCTGTGCGATTAGCCAACATACGTGCACACGGGGCCGAGGCGGCCATAACGGATTTGAACTATGATGACACTGTTAAGATGACCTTTAGGAAGGCAGAAGAAAACGGATGGACGGTTATACAGGATACTGCGTGGCCAGGCTACGAGGATATCCCCCGATGGATAATGCAGGGCTATACCACACTTGCACTGGAATTCATGGAACAACTCCAAGAGCAGGGTATTTATTGCCCAACCCATATCTTTCTTCAGGCAGGTGTTGGCTCCTTTGCAGCTAGTGTACTCGGCTTTCTTGCCTCTTACCTGGGTGATGATCTGCCTGCAACTGTAATAGTAGAGCCTCACAATGCCAATTGCATATACCACTCTGCAAAGGTCGGCGACGGAAGGCCTCACGCCGTTAAAGGAGATCTCAATACCATAATGGCAGGGCTAGCCTGCGGCGAGCCAAACGCCATTGGCTGGGAAATACTTCGGGACTATGCACGTGCTTATGTTTCTTGTCCCGATTGGGTTGCCGCCAACGGGATGAGGATATTGGCTGCCCCCCTTAGGGGAGACACCCACATTATCTCAGGGGAATCAGGGGCTGTGACTTGTGGAGTGCTCGAGCAGTTGATGGTCAATCCTGATTATGCGGAGATACGTGAGGCCATCGGATTGGATTCTGAATCAGTCGTGGTGCTGGTCAGCACCGAGGGAGATACCTCTCCACCTACCTACCGCGACATAGTATGGTATGGCAAACACTCCCCATTTTGTTCTCGTCTATCCATATCTTGACATAAGTCAATTTGACCTACACCACATTGTGATATATTTTCGAATAAGTAGAGATATCCGAAGCGCCTTGAGTATGTCCTTATTCCAAATTAGGTGGATTTGGGAATAACTTTATATCTAGGAGATACCAAAAAAACACTTGGGGTAGTTTATATGCAATGGACTAGAGAGGCCACAAAGGCCATCAAGAAAGTGCCTTTCTTTGTTCGCAAAAGGGTAAAGGCACGGGTGGAAGAGGAAGCAGCTCGCTCCGGAGCTGGGATCGTAACCATCGAGCACGTAAGAAGCTGCCAGAGACGCTTCCTCAATAAAATGGAAAATGAGGTCAAGGGTTTTCAGATAGAAACCTGCTTTGGGCCTACTGGCTGCCCCAACAGGGCAGTGACGAGCGATGGGCTAGCAGATGAACTGGAAAGGCTTTTAGCACAGAAAAAGCTAATGGCATTTCTAAAAAGGGTGGTGGATGGGCCCTTGAAGATGCACCATGAATTTCGCGTCTCCATCTCTGATTGCCCCAATGCCTGCTCTAGGCCGCAGATCGTGGACATCGGGTTAATTGGTGCGGTCAAACCCCGGGTTACTGATCTGCAATGCACTGACTGCGGACAGTGCGTTGAGGCATGCAAGGAATCAGCAATAATGCTGGGTGAGCACGGCCCGGAGATCGCCTTTGAAAAGTGTCTGCTTTGCGGATCTTGCATAAGGGCCTGTCCCACCGGCACTATCTCCGGGGAAAAGTCGGGGTATCGTATACTCCTGGGCGGTAAGCTGGGAAGACACCCCAGGCTGGGTCAAGACGTGGCCAGGATTTTTCCTATCCGCACCATATCTGCCGTAGTCGAGCTGGTGGTTGATTTTTACAAACGCAATTGCATAAGAGGCGAGAGGCTTGGGACAATCCTTGAGGGCCAAGGGATTAAGGACCTTATCGCAGAAATGAAAAACCGCAATCTATTGACCTAGGTCAAGGCTTTTCTGTGGAAGGCTGCTGTATTCTATTGATACGCTATGGTTTTTAACGACAACATCAAGACAAGGAGAGGCAAATCATGAAGTGCCCAGGTCAGGATATGCAATACTGGAAGCCGGGGGCGATTTACGAGGTTAAGTGCCCCAAGTGCGGGAAGGAAGTAGAGTTTTTTAAGGATGATCCTTCACGAAAATGCCCTCACTGTGGACACCGCTTTCTCAATCCATCCCTGGATTTCGGCTGCGCGTCTTATTGCCAATACGCTGAGCAATGTATCGGCAACCTTCCGGCCGAGCTCCTCGCACAAAAGGAAGACCTGTTA
>QMLZ01000286.1 GCA_003646995.1 Deltaproteobacteria bacterium
ATTCACCAATTTCCGCAAGGAGCTGTGGATGCCTGGTCTTTTTGAGCGGCGGAGCTGGGAGGCATGGCAACGAGATGGATCTCGTGATGTTAGGGAGGTTGCGAGACAAAAGCTGATTGAAATATTGGAGAAACCATTGCGGCCACTGCTAGGCCCTGAAGTAGCAGAGCGAATAGACAAAATTGCTAGAGAAGCACAAGGGGAAAATGCCCATTAGGGAATTAGCCTCTTCCCAGCACCCTTCCAGATCAATTAGTGCCCCTCCTTGGTGTGGAAAAATTGCCATTTCACTTAAATGTTAGTTGATTTTCTGGGAGATATTTTGGAAGGTGTATTGTTAATGTGGTTGTGCTCTCTTTGGGAAGGGCCGCGTATATGAGATCTTATTCCGGGGCTTGAGGCTATGATTTAGCGCCACAAGGCAAGGTGGTAGACCCGTAGGGACAGAAAGAGAGAAAGGAGACAAGTATTATGATCATTGTTGGCGAGCTTATCAATGCGAGTCGCAAAACCATTGGACAGGCTATTGAGGCACGAGACGAGGAGGCGATCAAAAAGCTGGCAAGGGATGAATTTGAGGCAGGCGCCCATTACATTGATGTGAATGCCGGGATATTTGTGGGAAAGGAGGCAGAGTACCTCACCTGGCTGGTGGAGCAGGTTCAGAGCGCTGTTGATGCGCCTTGCGCCATTGACAGCCCCGACCCTGAGGCCATAGAAGCAGCCCTCAAGGTGCATAAGGGCACGCCCATGATTAACTCCATCTCACTGGAAAAAGAGCGCTATGAAAAATTGCTGCCAATTATCTCTGGCACTGATTTCAAGGTCATTGCCCTTTGCATGAGCGATGAAGGTATGCCCGAGACAGCTGATCAACGTATGGCAATAGCAGACAAGCTGGTCAATGGTCTGATTAATAGAGGCGTGAGCCTTGAGAATATTTATGTCGATCCACTTGTTCAACCGGTTTCTACGAACACCAAGTTTGGCGTTGAATTTCTGGATGCCATAGAGAAAATCATGAAAAGTTTCGAAGGCGTGCATACCATGTGTGGATTATCCAACATATCATACGGACTCCCAGCTAGAAAACTTATGAACCAGGTGTTTATGGCGATGGCCATAGCGAAGGGTCTAGACGGGGCTATCATAAATCCCCTGGACAAGGCAATGATGGCAACCATTATAACGGCAGAAGCCTTGGCAGGAAGAGACGATTTTTGCATGAACTACCTCAAGGCATACAGAGCAGGTAGATTTGATTTTTAATAGATCAGCCCCCTTCCAAGGGGGGAAAGAGTACTAAAGTGTCGCCAGGTCTAAGTTTGTATTGTTTTGACCGGGGTCGGCCATTGACCAAGGCAATACTCGAGGAGTCAGAAGGAATTTGGAGCTTTTTTAGGATCATCTGCACGGTTGTACCCTCGGGGACATCCAGGTCGCCTGTAGGGGACAGATTTTTCAAGTGTGATTTTAGATGGGCAAACGCCCTGATCTTAATAATCATTTTTTCCCAAAGCTGGGTCTATTGCCTGGTTAAAGGAAAAGGCTGTTGAGCAAGTTCTCGAACTCCATTGCAATTATATACTCCATGCGTTTTGGGAATTCAGCAGGAAATACAGACATTGGCAAAAAAACTGAAAGGACATAGGTTATCAATCCTTTCACACTAGGAAGTTTGAAGTATATGGAGTTGTCTGGAAGGAGGAACACAAGGATTGGAAAAATTGATAATTACAGTGGCACCGACAGGCTCAGTCCCCAGAAAGAAACATAACGAGTATCTTCCTGTCACTCCTACGGAAATAGCTGAATGTGCCCTTAGGTGTGAAGATGCAGGTGCCTCTATCCTTCATGTTCACGTGCGGGATGAGCTGGAGAATCCATCTGATGATCCGGCTTTGTTTATGGAAGTGGTAGAGAAACTAAAGGGAAAAAGTGAATTAATAATACAGATATCAACAGGGGGTAGGGCCAATGCTACTTTGGACAGTAGAAAGGCACGGCTAGAGGTTCCTTGTGAGATGGCCTCTCTAACGACCGGATCAGTCAATTTCCCTAATTCTGTTTATTCTAATCCCCCTGATCTCGTGAGGTCTCTGGCAGGAGAAATGAAGAGCAGGGGTATTAAACCTGAGATGGAAATCTTTGATGTTTCTATGATTGGGGCTGCGCTTAGCCTGAGGGATGAGGGGCTGGCAGATGACCCACTTCATTTTGATTTTGTTATGGGCCTAAAAGGGGCCCAGCCTGCAACGATAGAACATTTGGTATATTTGCGAAGCCTTATCCCACAGGACAGTACATGGACGGTAGCCGGTATAGGCCGTGCTCAACTGGTGATGGGTGTGCATGCGATTTTGATGGGAGGCCATGTTCGAGTTGGCCTGGAGGACAATCTGTATCTTAGAAAAGGAGTTCTTGCAAGTAATGAGATGCTTGTAGAAAGGATAGCGAGGATTTCAAGGGAACTCGGTAGGGATGTGGCTAGGCCCGCGGAGGCAAGGGAGATTCTTCATTTGTCTGTAGGGCACAGGATTGGATATTAAATTAGTACAGGAGGAACCGTATGTCTGGATGGTCGGGGCGAGTGCTCCATGTTGATCTTACGTCTAGATCCGTAAGTAAGGAAGTATTGCATGAGAGAGTCCTAAGGAACTACCTTGGGGGCCGGGGGCTGGGTATCTATTATCTGCTTAGGGAAGCAGACCCTGAGTGTGAGCCTCTGGGTTCCGAGAACGTAATGATTATGTCTGTTGGCCCATTGACCGGTACATCTGCGCCCACAGGTTCTAGATATATGGTTACGACCAAATCTCCCCTGACTGGAGCGATAACCTGTGCAAACTCAGGAGGGCAATTTCCCGCAGCACTCAAGAAGGCCGGATGGGATGCGCTGGTAATTAAGGGCCGTTGTGATGATCCGGTATATCTGTGGATTGAGGGGCAAGAGGCAGAGCTAAGACCGGCTGATCATTTGGTAGGACTTACAACGCACGAAACTGAGGATAGGATCCGTCAGGAGACCCACTCCAAGATCAAGGTGGCGTGCATAGGACCAGCAGGTGAAAACCTTGTGCGCTTTGCGTCAATAATGAATGACAAGCACCGTGCGGCAGGCCGCTCAGGAGTCGGCGCGGTCATGGGATCAAAAAACCTGAAAGCTATAGCCGTGGCGGGAAAGGGGTCGGTGGGGCTTGCTGATGAGGCCAAGTTCAAGAAACTTGTAAAAGAACTAATAACAGAATTCAAGCGTTCAACCAAGGACAGTCCTCCTCCTCTCAGGCTGTACGGTACGGCTGTAACAGCGGGCATAACACAAAGTTTTGGAGCGCTGCCCACACGAAATTTTCGTTCCGGCACTTTTGAGGGATGGGCTGAGATTGACGGCCATGCACTAACAGAAAAATTCCTGAAGATGCCGAAGGCCTGCTACAGTTGTCCCATAGCATGCGGAAGGGGCACGGCCTTGGAGCAAGGCAAGTACAGGGGTTCAGGCGAGGGGCCGGAATACGAGACGGTTTATTCCATGGGGTCTAACTGTGGGATTAGCGACTTGGCAGCAATAACCAAGGCCAACTATCTTTGCAACGAGCTGGGTATGGATACTATCACCATGGGAGCGACTTTGGCATGTGCTATGGAGCTGTTTGAAGTGGGTGTGATCACCGAGAAGGAGGTGGGGCGTAGCCTGAACTTCGGAGACGCGGTTGCCCTGGTGGAACTGACAGAAAAAACAGCCTTTCGTAAGGAGTTTGGAAACGAGCTGGCAGAAGGAAGTCTTCGCCTTGCATCGAAATTCGGTAGACCTGAGTTGGCGATGGTATCGAAAGGCCAGGAGTTTGCCGGATACGATCCAAGGGCAGAGCAGGGCATGGGTTTGGCATATGCCACGAGTCCTATCGGTGCTTCTCATATGAGAGGTGACCCTGCTTATATCGAGCTTCTAGGAGTCCCAAAGCTAATAGATCCCCTAACATGGGAGGACAAGCCACCAATTGTAAAGTCCTTTCAGGACGTATTTTGTCTCATAGATGCGGCGGGACTTTGCGTATTCTATTCCATTCGGAATCTATGTGACAAAACGGAGTCTATCCCGCCGTCGGGTATTCTTGAGCTGATTAATGCCGCTACAGGCGCACAATATTCCATGGAAGAGTTCCTCGGGGTGGGAGAAAGGATATTCAATGCCGAGAGGCTGTTTTTGAACAGGGCTGGATTTACCAGAGACCACGATACCTTACCTCCCCGAATGACCGAGGAGCCGATGCCTTCTGGACCAGCAAAAGGATCGGTCTGTCATCTGGAAGAAATGTTGGATCAATATTACAAACTAAGGGGATGGGATGCTGAGGGCCGTCCAACTACTGAAA
>QMLZ01000287.1 GCA_003646995.1 Deltaproteobacteria bacterium
CTCAATCCCAAATCATCCGCAGATTTCGCAGATAGACGCAGATGCTTCTGAGCCCTGACTGCCTTTTCCACAGATGAATGCGGCCCACTGACACCCGGCCACTCGCCACTTTTCGCATCCACAGATTTGTCCTCACGCCTTTGGCGCGTAAATCTCAGGCGGATACAAAAAATGGGGGGTAGTCATGTTAATTATCATAGTATGCCGTAAGTACATATATGATTCCGGCTGACTGGTCGAGAGCAAAGTACAATTCTCCGTTGAAACTCTGCCTAGATGACGCCATCTGGATATTCTTTGCCGGCCTCCTTACCAATTCCATTATACTCAGTCTCTGAGTAGTGAGATTCAAGATGCCCAAGAAGTAGCGGTTCCTATGTTGTGGTGCTGTTCCTTTAAATCCTCGTGAATAGTATATGAGTAACATGTGATCGCCGCAGGGTCCTATTGCGAGGTATTGGAGGTTCTCACCTTTGTTGAGGAGAATAAGGTTCTTGATTTCCCTGCACGACTTTTTACCTGTAACTAGATCGATTTCGATAAAACTTTCTTCACCAACAGGCGCAACATACAAGTAACCTGCGTAGGCATGTATCCAACAATAATTCTTATTAATCTTATGTGCTGTTTCCCTCCAAGTGACAACCGCTCCAGATGCCTTAAACACAATCATAGATGTGAAGGCCCTATAGTCATATCCCAAGTGAACGACACCAGGACATTGAACATCAGCAGCTATCATTGCCGGAGTACTGGGGAGTTTCTGTCGAGAAACCATTTGCATCTTTTGGAGATCAATGATAACAACCTCTCCCGATCCCGCACAGGTGACAGCCACCGCGCAGAAGTCTTGCCACGACGCAATTTTGTATGGCCCCTTAGGCAAAACCACCTTCGGTCCCAACTTGCCCGATAAGGGGTCTACGCGGACAAGCGCTTGTGAATCCGGGAAAGTAATATAGTAGCCATTGCCTGCCCTTACAATCCTGCCCGGTGATTCATTGAGTTTAGTCGTCGCTACTTTTTTCCAAGCCTCCAACGGTACGTTCAAATCAGCGGGGGAACGCTCCCACACCTCAAGTGTTTTATTTGTCCGTTTGGCCACGACAATCTGGCCCTTCTCGGGTACAACCAAGAAGTCACCAACATCCTTCCCAACGTTAATCTCTCCCTCCATACTGTTAAACCCCTCGAATAGGGAAGAATAATTATCAGGCCGATAAGACTTGGCTTCTGCATAACCAAGTTGACGTTTAGTAACTATATCCGTTTGTTCCAGACTGAACCCATTGTTTTCGGGTTTATGCTTGCCTTTGCAACTGCCCAACAAAAGGAAGCACGAAACACATCCTAAGACCAAAAGACATGTGATACTTATGTGTCTGCTCAATATCCAGGAAAACATTGTATTTTGCCTCCTCTTCGAAAGGTCAAGAACCGGAAGAAGGCCAGTGTTTAGCAGCCGGGCCCGCTCTTGTATTTGGGCGTCATTACGGAAACAAATGGTAATAACCAAGGCTAAGATGACAATACAACCAACATGCCGCCGTGCTTAGCTATCCGACTAACGTATGCTCATAACAGCAAAACGAACAGATATTACTTCAAAACCATTACTATTTCGCGATCAGATTTTCGCAGTCTTCAGGGTCGTCCTTCACTGTAACCGTGCTAGCACCTGGCACCTTGAACCATCTAGCCTGTCCGTTTATTGTAAAACCCTTCGGGGGAATAATGTAATCAGCATCCACAATGAGCGTGTTCCCATTATCTCTCTCACTATCGGAGTTTGCTCCCGACTGAAGAGTGTGCTTCGTGCTAATCTCCTCCTGACTGCTTTTGCTAACTTCACCCTTTTTGGGAGTAAGTAATATTAAACGATAAACCTCCGTAACGGGATAATACACTTCTACAACCCATGGATCAAAGCCAAAGATTGCGCCCAATATTATGGCTAATGCGCTACTTCTGCATACAGTCACTTTGGCATAATCGCCCTGGTATTGCAATTCTTGGCTAGATTCGTTAACAACTCTCCCGTTGAGAGGTCTCAAATTCGCAGCGAAACCCATCGGATCGGTGTAGCAGACGGGGTTATTGTTCACGAACTGGTAGAGGCAGTAGGAGTCCTCGTATCCCATCGGGTCGCGGGTCAGGAAGCGACCGTGCACCGGGTCATACTGGTGGTTGCGGAAGTAGTACAATCCCGATTCTTTGTCGAGACGTCTTCCCTGGAATAACAGGAGATTTTTTGTCAAAGAGCCTGCGTAGTATTCGGTTGCGGTAAAGGTGCCTGAATAATCGCCACTGACGGTAAAGGAGGTCGAGGTATTGCTGGTGATTGTGAGTTCTTCTTCGCTGTCGCTGCCCTTCAGGTAAACGGTCAGGTTGGGGCTTTTCGACTGCTCTTAAAACACCTGACAAGACCGGCAATTCCTGCAAAGCCCAAGCCCAAACCGACCACACACAGAATTATCGCCACTGTTTTATTCGGCCACGTCGGTACTTTGGCAACCCAACTCATATGCACCGCGACATTATTGTTCATTAATTTCTTTTTGTCGGCTTCGCTAATGTTCTCCCACAGCTCCCCTTCGAAATACTTGACGTCACCGCTCTTGAAATCAATCTTGTATTTCCCCTCCTCAACATGGACCATCTCGATCTTGTTTTCAGGAGCGTCGCGCAACAGTTCAGCCCAAGAATAGCCACTGTCCTGTTGCCTTTGATCTTGCGATTCCAGCATGGGCCCACCACCAATTAACGAAAAGACTGCCAACACCAAGCATGTCGGCATCACTGAAATCGCGCAAACTGAAAGCACAATTGTTGAAACCTTTCGCATGTCTAATACCTCCCCGTTAAATACTGCGGGCCAAAGGATGACCGTGAAGTATTTGTATATGACACCGTTTTTACCTATGGCAGTATCGCACCAGGCATGAGAGCCAATATTGTATACCTAAGCAACTTCTTTTGCCGCGTCCCCCGATAAGGCGGGTTATTAAGACTCAGGGTTTAGGTCTGCAAGGACACAGGTTGAATAAAAGGTGCCGCTGGATCACACGCGTAAAGCTAATGGGTGTACCAACGGCTTTGGCTTTTATTATTATCTCCAAGTTAACAATGTACTGCATCCCTATTTCACAATAATCTCCTTTCTCGTCAAGAATAATACAGTTTTCCCAGCGGCTGGTGTTTTTTGAATGGGCGGAAAGGGAAATACTGTAACCAATGCCGACGGGGCCAATATTAAGGGAAATGCCAAGGGTAGTAAGTCCACTGAACCCCGGTACCATGCTAATGCTTGATGATTCTTTGCCTTCGATACAAGACCAGATGAAATCCCCGTCCCAACTTCCAAATTGGACTATTCCTATAACTGGCAAGTCTATCTTTAAGTCAAAATGAACATGGAACGTCCCTAACCCCATCGGGTCGACGTAACAGACGGGGTTGTTGTTGACAAAGGCGTAGAGGCAGTAGGAGTCTTTGTAGCCGGCGGGGTCGCGACTCAAGAAGCGGCCGTGGACGGGGTCGTATTGGCGGTTGCGGAAGTAATCGAGCCCGCTCTCTTCGTCGAGTCTGCGGCCCTGGAAGAGGTAGGGGTTCTTTGTCAAAGAGCACGTGTGATTATAACCGCAGAGCCGTGGAGAACGTAGAGAAAACCGTCGGGGAAGTGAGCCTCAGATGAACGCAGATAGACGCAGATGCTTCTGAGCCCTGACTGCCTTTTCCACAGATGAATGCGGACCACTGACACCCGGCCACTCGCCACTTTTCGCATCCACAGATTTGTCCTCATGCCTTTGGCGCGTAAACCTCAGGCGGATACAAAAAACGGGGGGTAGTCAATATCAATTGATAAATTCTCCTCGCGTCTTTTTTACCACGCGCATAATAGCACTCCAGTCCGCCAACCTTGAAAGTTCGTCTTTTTCATACCATCCTCTATTTCTTGCATATCCTTCAATTCTTGTAATTTCTTCCCTGCAATACCGCTCAAACCATTCCATGGTTTCTTTGTACAGAGGATTATCGAACTCCATTTTACATCCATTACTATCATAGATTTCAACGGCAGCATTTTTTATATCTATTATTATTCGGACATCATTAGCATTAAGAGAAACATTATAATCCACTCCTTCAAGAACATCGTTCTCGTCACGTCGTTCCACAAATCTGCCTGTGACTCCTGAAGCAGAGAAAGAACCGCCACCAGGGACAACCCCGTATATCACCTTTTTCCTATAACAACCAGACGTATTTAAGGCAATCAAACCCAACAGTAATGTTGCCGCCAAGAGACTTATCTTATAACGCATTTTCGTGCCCTCACAAGATAATGTGATTTTGTGTGCTTAAA
>QMLZ01000288.1 GCA_003646995.1 Deltaproteobacteria bacterium
ATAGAGACCCACGAGCTATATATAAAAACTGAATGAACTCTCTCTTTGAATATCGTCCCTTCCCTTCCGCTATATTCATGGCCACGGATGTGGCAGCTGATTCCAATTGTTCGAGCAAACGATAATGACGGCCTGGAGTGTTCCACTGCTCACTCGATCGAATGACCTTCTCGGCAAACTCAATGGCCCGCTGCCATACCTCAAGTTCTTCAAAACTAAACCGCACGACTCACCTATAACTATCACCCATGAGCCACGCACCATCACCCATCATTTGTATTAAGGAATTGGTCCGCTTAAAGTTGTCTCCCAAAGAGGATAGCAGCCCCAGTAAGGCTGGAGCCTGGTCAAGGTTTACTGCCGATAAATCCTTTTTGCGTAAAGACTTACGGAGTACTGCACCCCCTGCGTTGTCAGGCACTTGAAATACAGGAAGTACGCCTACATGCCTTACACCTTGCATCTGCGGCACCCTGCGAGCCCTTACAGCAATGTTATTGGATATACCTTTTTATCATTTTTTTTCAGGTATTTTATAATTTCAAGAATTCTTAACTTCTTCTCGTCTATATTCAACTTGGCTAAGAGCCTTAGCCCTTGTGTAAAACTATCCCATTGTTTCTGACCTAACAGGTTTAAGGCAAGCAGGATGTGGGCATCTGCGGCATCCGGGGAAATAGAAATCGCTTGCTGAAGCAAATCCTGAGCACTGAGCGAATCGCCGGTCAGGGTATACAAGGCGGCAAGATGCAAAAGGGCCTGGACATAGGCCGGATTGAGACGCAATGCCTCATTCCAGGAGGCCTTGGCCTGGCGTGTATATCCATTCAGCCACTGCGCCAAGCCCAAATAAAAGTACAAAGTGTCACATGGCTCAGTCAGGTGAATTGCCTGCTGAAAGGCCTCAACAGCGTCTGTAAAACGCCCTTGCTCAAGGGATAGATGACCTTTAAGATAATAAGATTGACCCCCCTTTAGATCTAAACTGGCAAGTTTGGAAAGCCAAACCTCAGCTTCCTCTTTTTTGCTATCGAAGAGCAATACCTCTATCAAGCGGGCAATGAAGGAAACATGTGTGTCTGCACCTGGAATCTCTTTAATTGCTTTATGGTAAATGGCAAGGCCTTTTTCTTTTTGGCCGGTCTCTAAGTAAAAGTCTCCCAAAATGCAAACATAGGTCAGGTTGTGTGGTTGCAGCCTGCAAAGCTCCTGCAGGGCATTTTCTGCTTCCGACAGCTTACCTTTAATGCGACAAAAACTTGCCCAGCTTAGCCAAACAATAGGCCGCATAGGGGCTATCGATATACAATGCCTATAGGCATCTTCAGCCTCTTTGCGGCGATCCAAGACTAGATTCAAATCACCACGGTGCAACCAGAGGTTGATGTTATCAGGATGTCTTTTTAATAAAGTTTTAATCAAACTCAAGGCTTGCTTATAGCTGCCCGTAAAGGCGCGCCGATCTCCTATCAATAACCTGGCCTGGATATTTTCAGGATCTGCTTTTAAGATGGCTCGAGCCATTACCTCTGCATTCTTGTAACGATTGGTTGCCAGATAGCAGTAACCTAACTCCAACAGGGCGTCAGTATAATCTGGAGACAATGTTACCGCCTTTTCAAGATGCTTTATGGCAAGGTCCATATTGCCAAGACGCCGGTCAATCATACCAATCTGGTAATGGAGTTTCGCGGAATCTGGTTTAGTTGACAGGGCCTTGATGTAGCAGGCAAGGGCTGCCCGCCACTGGTGCTGATCCATCAGTTCATTAGCCTCTTTTTGGAGCTGAGACAGTTTATCCACTTTATCTTCTTTACAGCCGATGCAAAGGCAAAGGAGCAAGAGGCAGGGGATTAAAATTTTGAACAGGGACCTCATGACCGCCTGCCTAAAATGGATATCAGGCCTAAAAAGGCCGCTCCAATCAACAGGAATTCCCAGTTCCGAACTATCCAATTCTGAACCATCCAGCAAAACCTGAAAAATGGATTCGCCTGAGCTATAGCCTCTATGTCAACTGGTCGATGCCGTTGTTTTTTCCTTTCAACATCTTGAGACTTTTCAGCCCGGCCTGGATGTGAGGGTGAGGCCATTGCAGAAGGTCTTCCACTAATACTTTCTGTTCGGCGAATAACATCCACGCCCCTGGATGAGAGATGAGTGCCGGGCTGATGATAGCTTACTGCTATATCCAGTATAAAAATTTGTAGGGGTGCTGGACAGGACATGGACAGTTAGTTTATATCGGACTGAATATCTTGTTTCATTGATCGCGGCGATCGGATGTCAGGGCTGCCTACACCTTTGTAGCTCAATGAACTTGGAACTTGAAGGGGTTCAAGTGGGTGGTAAAAACTTGATTTAACGCCCAACTCTTTTAACAACAACGTCCAATGCTTGCGCGATTCGTTCAGGCGGCGCAGGCCCTCCTTGAGCTGGCTTCATTTTGAAGTTTTTGCCCCACGACATAACGCAGATTGAACTCAAGAGGGGTCTGATCCAAATATGTATGCAGAGGATACTCTGTAGCAAGGAGAAAAAGGGGCACAGCCTGAAGACCAAGGGGGCGCAGGGCAAGTGCGGTCGGACGGTTAGGATTGCCAATGCAGCAGAGGCCCCATTGACGAGGGGTTCTATCTTCAGCCCCAGCCTCTTGCTGAAAGCGGACTATTACCTCGGTTGCTGGTTCTAAAGGGATGGGCTTGTAGTATGCGAAGGCTGAGGAAGACAAAAAAAGGAACAGGCAAGTCAGGATCACGGCTACACTGGCGCTACGCTCAGGATTATGGCTCGCCCAGCAGGGACTCGCCAGGATTATGGCTGAGCCAGGATTACCGCTCGCCATGGGACTCGCCTGGATTAGAGGATTCAGGATTCACTGCAGAGACGTAGACAATGTAGCTCAAAGCCGAAAGGGAATGGGAGGTTGGTCAACCTTGCACAATATCCACATAGCTTTCAACTCGAAGGCTCGAATGGTTGCTAATGAGATCGAAGTGAGAATCAGCATGGACCAGGATAGCATTTGCATTTAGTGCACATGCAGCAATAATAATATCCGTATATGGAACGGTGACACCTTTACGGCGCAAGGTAAAAGCCAGTTCAAAGGATGACTCCCATAAAACGGTATTAATTTCAATTTCCTCCAAAACTGCCAAACGATTTTTGAGCCGATAAAATTCTTTCTGGGTTCGCGTACCGCCCAGCAATTCGAGTTTTATAAGACCGGTAGTGAGGATAACGTCGTCTTTTAATAAAGAATCTACTCTTTCCTTGATTTGCACAACAAAGTTTTTCCGCAAGGCGAAAATCCAGGCTGACGTGTCGATTAAAAAGAGCTCAGTCGGCATGTCTTAATCTTTCCAACTCCTCAAGGTCGAGAGCAAGATCGAACGTGCCGAGTTCCTTGCGGAACAACTCTCTGTTTTTCCCCCGTATGAGAGACTTTAGGCCTGCAAGGATGGCCTCCCTCTTGGTACGGGCACCAATTGCCTTCATGGCTTCATGCAACAATTTGTCATCTATAACTACTGTGGTTTTCATGGCAGCATCATAATGCCGTATTGTTTATACATAAACATAATACATACTACTGTGCCGCTTGTCAACCTTGGTAGTGCTCAGGCAGGATTACCGCTCAGCCCCGTATCTGCTCACAGGGTACTGTAGATGCATAATCCGGGTTTATGTCCTGGAATTTCTGTTGCCAATGGAACCACTTCAGTCCAGGGCTAACCGTAAGTTCCGTTCAAAACAGGCACTTTGATTGTGAATCCCTGCCTGTGGCGAGGTGGATAGGCCTTTTTCAGCTCTGACATGACCTCCTGGGGGGTATACCAATCAGGTATCTTGAGCCCGTACTCAAGCTGCCTCCTGAGCTCGGTTGCGCTTATCTGGACGGAGTTTGGAGGCTTGTTGAGGGTCCCTGCCGGCAGGAACTGGGCCTTGTCCTCCACGTAGTGCATCTTTTCGTAGAGGATTACCGCTCACATTCGTTCGCTCGGATTATCACTTCGCGCTGCGCTTCGTTAGGATTAAGGGGATTAAGAATCGTGTGTATAATTCTCTCTCCGGCCTTTCCGTTCCAATAAGGGGGCAATTGGCCGGGCTTGCCGTTTCCGGATGATCTCGGCCGTCTGCACGGCGTGAGATGCAGAGCCGACCTCAAGATTTATGTCCGGACGGGGGAGACCAAGCTCGTTAAAGAAACTCTGGGATAGCTTTTCATCATCATGCTGGCCGGTATGAACAAGGACGTGGTCGATACGGGGTGACCTGGTATCATCATTATGCTGACGAATTGCCTCTGCGATAGAGGCCACTTTCATAAAATTGGGCCGTGCACCGGCAATAGA
>QMLZ01000289.1 GCA_003646995.1 Deltaproteobacteria bacterium
ACGCTATGCTGCCCAAACAAAAAAGAGAGAGAAAAAAGGAAGTCAAAACGAGAATTAAAAGTTCTAAGCTTATACAGGAGCGACGAAGGCAAATTATAGAAGGAGCCATTCGAGTTTTCACTGCCAAAGGGTTTCATGGTGCCACTGTGAGAGAAATTGCCGAAGAGGCTGGTCTTACAATGGGATCTTTATATAACTACGTAGAAAGTAAGGAAGATATTATTTATATCGTTTATGACTATATTACAGAAATCCTTCGAGATGAAGTTAAGCAAGCAATAAAAGGGGTATCTGATCCTAGACAACGACTGAAAGTAGCTATATTGGAAAATTTAAAATCGATACACAGATATCAAGATATAGTCATGTTTATTTACAAGGAATCGGCTCATCTAGACAAAGAAAGTCTTTATGATGTATTGACCAGAGAAACTGAATATATTCAACTTTTTGAGGACTTGGTCCGCGACTATTTCAAGGATGTTCCCATCGATGAAAAGTACGTTAGACTTGCTGGGGATTTACTAACTTATATCCCTGTAATCATGACATTTCGTAGGTGGAGCTTGCGTAGGAGGTTTAGCTCCATTGAGGAGATAATGCAGGGGATATTATCCTTTGTCCTACATGGGCTAGAGTTTGTGCCGGTTAAATCAGATTCGGAGGGAGAAACTAATGGTGAAAAATCCTGCTCCTGAAATTCAAATTTCTTCTTTAAGGAAAATGTTACTAATTAGAAAAGTTGAGGAAAAGTTAATGGATGTTTTTGGTGCCGGAGACATTCCGGGCTTTATTCACGTGTGCATTGGGCAAGAAGCAGCACCAGTTGCTGTGTGCACTCATCTGAAACCCTCTGATTGCCTCTCCTCTAACCACCGGGGGCATGGGCACGCACTAGCGAAGGGAATTGACCTAAAGTCGTTTATGGCTGAACTTTATGGGCGAAGAAATGGGCCATGCCGGGGCCGATCAGGATCAATGCACTTGGCGGACTATTCACTGGGCCTTTTAGGGGCTAATGGAATAGTTGGAGGGGGTATTCCCATAGCTGTAGGAGCAGCTTTTGCGGCAAAATATAAGAAAACAGATCAAGTCACAGTGGTTTTTTTTGGAGAAGGGGCCAGCAATGAGGGAACCTTCCACGAGTCTCTTAATCTGGCCATGCTCATGAAACTACCTATTGTATTCATTTGTGAAAACAACCGTTGGGCTGAATTTACCCCTCAAGAGGTACACATGCCAGTTGAAGGGGTGGCAGTACGGGCCTCAGCTTATGGAATGCCTGGCGTAGCCGTTCCGAATCAGTTTCTTGCGATATATGAGGCATCAGGAGAGGCAATCAAGAGGGCGAGGGATGGTGAGGGGCCAACATTGATTGAAATACGGTGCCACAGATGGTTTGGCCACTTTGTGGGTGATGCCCAAAAATATCGTCCGCCTGAAGACATTGAACGGGCGCGGCAAATTGATTGTATCGTAGACTTAAAGGAGTACCTCATAGAGAATGGATGGCTCACTGAAGAGGATGTGAAGAATATGGAAGCTGAGATTGTCACAGAGGTTGAGGATGCAGTTTCATTCGCACGGCAATCTCCAAAGCCTGATCCATCTGAGCTAATGGAAGGTGTTTATTCCTAATTGCCAGTAATTTGGTAGAGGAAGGGAAAGGAGTAATGAGAGAACTAAGATATATATGGGCCATAAATGAAGCTCTCGGCGAAGAAATGGAAAGAGATCCAAATGTCTTTATTGTTGGAGAAGATGTAGGGCTGCCTGGAGGCGCATTCGGAGCGACCCGGGGTTTGGTTGACCGTTTCGGGCCCGAACGCGTTATTGATACCCCTATCAGTGAAGCTGCGATCATGGGTCTTGCGGCTGGTGCGGCTTCAAACGGTTTGAGACCTGTTGTCGAAATCATGTTTATGGACTTTATGACAATGTGCATGGATGGGGTTGTCAACCAAATTGCTAAGATGCGTTACATGTTTGGCAGTCAGTTCTCTATGCCTTTAGTAATCCGGACCCCAGCGGGGGCAGGTCTTCATGCAGGTCCTCAGCATTCGCAATCTTTGGAGGCTTGGTTTGCCCATATCCCAGGTCTCAAAGTGGTCATGCCAGCCACCCCATACGATGTCAAAGGTATTTTGAAGGCAGCTATTCGTGATGACAATCCTGTACTGGTAATTGAACACAAAGCACTTCATGCCTTAAAGGGAGAAGTGCCAGAACAGGAATATGTCTTGCCTATAGGCAAGGCTTTCACAAAGCGGCAAGGGACAGACGTAACCATTGTAGCTACATCTCGAATGGTACATGAAGCTCTCAAGGCTGCAGAGGAACTAGAGAAGAGAGGCATAAGTGTAGAAGTAATTGACCTTCTGTCTATTTCACCTTGGGACAAAAGTGCGGTGTTTGAGTCCGTTTCAAAAACGCATCGACTTGTGATTGCTCAAGAAGCAGTAAAAAACTTTGGTGCGGGATCAGAGATTGCTGCTACTGTGGCTGAGGAGATTTTAGATGAACTCGATGCCCCTATTATCCGTGTCGGTGCTCCTTTTGTTCCTGTACCGTTTGCGCTAGAGGAAGTATATCTCCCTGACGCTTTGCATATTGTGAAGGCCATTGAAACAATTATGAAAAAATCATTTTGAATTGTGAAGGTGAAGAAATGAAAGCTGCAGTTTGGTATGGTAAGAATGATGTTAGGATAGAGGAAGTTAAAGACCCATTACCCAAGAAGGGGGAGGTCAAACTACGAGTCAAAGCATGCGGAATATGTGGTTCGGATCTCCATGAGTTCACGAGTGGCCCTTTCATCATTCCCAGGCATCCCCACCCTCTTACTGGAAGAAGTGGGGGGCCAGTAATACTTGGCCATGAGTTCGCAGCTGAAGTCGTGGACTGTGGTGAAGGGGTGACTGACTTTCACCCAGGAGACAGAGTAGTTGCTAATCCACTGATATATTGTGGCGAGTGCTATTATTGCAGGACCGCTCAACCCGTCATGTGTCAAAGACTGGGGACCTATGGTTTCGCTGCAGATGGCGCATTTGCAGAATTTACATGTTTTCCAGAGAAATCGCTATACAGGATTCCAGACAAGATATCCAACGAAGAAGCTGCTCTTGTGGAGCCCCTCGCGGTAGCTGTGCATGCTGTAAAAAGAGCTGAGGTAGGCCTTGGCGATACAGTAGCAATTATTGGGGCAGGCCCAATAGGACTGTTGGTGTTGCAGGCCTCCTTTGCAGCCGGTGCCAAGGAGGTTTTTGTTGTGGAACCAGTTGAGGCTCGCAGGGATTTGGCAAGGACTTTGGGAGCCACAGATGCGATAGATCCAAACAGTGCTGATCCAGGGAAAGTTCTGGCAGAAGCTACCAACGGGCTTCGAGCCATGGTGACATTTGATTGTGTTGGAACTCAGGCGGCTTTTGATACCGCCTTGAGGACTAGTGGGCGAAGAGCAAGATTGTGTATTGTTGGATTGTCGCTTAGTCCCATAGAGGTTCCTTTTATTAGACTCTGGGGACACGAAAAGACTATTACCTTTAGCACAGGCTATGATCACGAATTTCCCGCGGCAATTTCTTTGATAGAAACTGGGAGGGTGAGAGTAAGGCCATTAATCACCAAACACATTCCTTTACAAGATATAGTGTCCTCAGGATTTGAAGCTCTGATCAGATCTCCAAGTGAACAGGTCAAGATTTTGGTCTATCCGTAACCGTAAGGAGGCAAATGCCATGGAACTTCCGTCTTATTTCAATCTTGAAAATAAGGTAGCAATTGTCACTGGAGGTGCGACGGGGATCGGGAGAGGAATAGCAGAGGGGCTTGCTGATGCTGGGGCCACGATTGTTATTGCTGCCAGGAGAGAGCAAAAATGCATAGAGGCCTGTGATGAAATTAAGAGAAGAACCGGCGTTCCAACATTGGCGGTGAGATGTGATGTTACTGATTCTGCACAAATTGAACAGTTAGTGAGTAGAGTGATAGAACAATTTGGACATATTGACATCTTGGTTAATAACTCAGGAATAGGAGGAAGCGAGCGCCCCATTTTAAATATGGAAGAAAGCGATTGGGATAGGGTTTTAGATATCAATTTGAAAGCCATATTTACTCTGAGCCGGGCTGTAGTACGGACTATGGTGGAAAGGGGCAAGGGAGGCAAGATTATTAACGTAGCCTCAATAGGAGGAGTTATTGCATGGCCAAATATGTCAGCTTATTGTGCCAGCAAAGGGGGGTGTGTTCAACTTACTAAAGTGATGGCTTTGGAGTGGGCGCGGTTTGGAATACAAGTTAATGCTATTTTGCCAGGCTATTTTGAGACTCCCATGAACAAA